>CBDVDY010000011.1:0-21449 GCA_965372875.1 uncultured Alphaproteobacteria bacterium
CCTGATCCACGAGCGCGGGGCCCACACGGCGCCGAGCGAGCACGCCGAGATCTAGAGCGGGAGTAGCGCAAAAATATGGAACTGGTATTCCTCCTGCTGCTCATCGTGATCATGGTGGTGACGCTGGCCTCCGGCTTCCCGGTGGCCTTCGCCCTGCCCGGATCGGCGATCCTGACCATCGCCGCCGCCGCCCTCTGCGGCTATCTGTTCGCGGGCGACGTGGAAGCGTATTTCTCCCAGGGCGGCCCGATTCAGTGGCTCAACGCGGGCGTAACGAATTTCCGGGGAATCTATTGGGAGGCCGAACGCGACACGCTGATCGCCATCCCACTGTTTATTTTTATGGGCATCATGCTCGAGCGTTCGAAGATCGCCGAGGATCTGCTCGTCACCATGGCGCAGCTCTTCGGACCGATTCCGGGCGGCCTGGGTATTTCGGTGGTTTTCGTTGGCGCGCTGCTTGCCGCCACCACGGGCATCGTCGGCGCCACGGTGGTCGCCATGGGGCTGATCTCGCTGCCGGTGATGATGCGAAACAACTATGCGCACAGCCTGGCGACCGGAACCATCGCCGCCTCGGGTACGCTGGGCCAGATCATCCCGCCCTCGATCGTACTCATTATCCTTGCCGACCAGCTGGCAACCGCGACGGACCAGGGCGCGACCATCCGGCTGGCGGAGTACAAGGAGGCTACCGGGAAGTTCTCCCTGCCTTCCGAGTTCGGCCTGACGTCGACCAGCGCCGGCGACATGTTCCTCGGCGCTTTGCTCCCGGGCCTCGTGCTCGTCGGGCTGTATATCCTCTATATCCTCGTGCTGGCGCTGTTCCGTCCGCGGATGGCGCCGCCGATTCCGTTCGAGGGCAAGTACGATCTGAAGTTTCTGTTGCGCGTGATCGTCGTTCTCGTCCCACCGCTGGGCCTGATATTCGCCGTTCTCGGCTCGATCGTGCTCGGCGTCGCGACGGTCAACCAGGCCGGGGCACTGGGCGCGATCGGCGCGCTGGTTATGGCGGGATATCGCCTCAGGGAGGGCAAGCGGGACGCATTCTATCCCGCCATGCTCACCCTTGGCGCCGTCGCCGGGATGGTGGTGGTGCTCGGCTTTTTCGACATTAATGTTAAGCTGATAAAGGACCAGGAGGACGTAATCGGCCTCGTGCTGGCGTCGATCGCCGTAATCGCATTTTTCGTTGGCCTGATATGGAGCGGCTGGCGGGCTTACAAGATCGACGACACGCTTCGCGGCGTGATGATGGAGACGGCCAAGACCACGTCACTGGTCTTCATCATCCTGCTTGGGGCCGCGATGCTGACGGCCGCGTTCCGCGCCTTCGGCGGAGAAATTCTGGTCAAGGACTTTTTGACCGGCCTGCCCGGCGGCTTCATCACCAAGTTCGTCGTGGTCATGGCCGTGATCTTCGTACTCGGCTTCTTCCTCGACTTCATCGAGATCGCGGTGGTGGTGGTGCCGATCATCGCGCCGATCCTGCTGGCCGATACGTCGGCCAACATCACGGCGGTCTGGCTGGGCGTAATGATCGGCGTCAACATGCAGACCTCGTTCCTGACGCCGCCGTTCGGCTTCGCTCTCTTCTATCTGCGCGGCGTGGCGCCGGCCGAAGTCAGAACGATCGACATGTACCGCGGCGTCGTGCCCTTCATCCTGCTGCAGTTGGGCGGACTGGCCATCGTCGGGTTTTATCCCAGCTTGGTGAACTACCTGCCCAACAGCGTCTATCTCACCTCCCAGAACGCGCCGCCACCGAAGAACCCGCGCCTCCAGGCCTGCCTCGAGGAGTATTTGTTCCAGCAATACGATACCCGCGCCGGCGCGTTGCGCGCCAGAATCGATGCCGCCAAGGGGCTCAACATGGGCAGCCTCCCCAAGCGGCACCGGGATACGCTGACAGAGAGCATTAGCAAGGCCGGCGCGACGTTCGATCTGGTCGCCAAAATCCGCGCGGCCGATGCGGCAACCAACGAGTACCTGCCAACCTACGAACCTATGTTCCGCCGGATGCAGGATATACGCCCCCAGGTCGGCAAAATCGACAAGGAACTTGTCGAGATCGATCGCGACCTGAACCGCGCGGTCGAGGAGGAGGACGTTCATCGCCTCCAACGGCGCGCGGCCGAGCTCAAGGAAATGAAGAAGGCCCTAAACGACAGCATTCCGGCGCAATGGGCCCCGACTCGGAAACGCTATGCCGGCCTCCTCGACACGGAGATAAAGGCCCGAAGGCTGTACCGCCGCACGGTCGACGACGCTTACGAACCGGTCGCCGAGTTGCGCAAGATCATGGCCAGCGCCGAGGCGTTGGCGGAACTCGAAGGCCGGCTAACCGCCCTCGCCGACATCGTCGTCAACGAAACGCCGGAGAAGGCGACGGAAGCCATCAAGGCGGTCACGCGGGATTTGCGAAAGGTCAGCGATACCAGTGGGATCGCATCCAAATTGTCGCGGGCGCGCCGCGCGCTTCGGGGCAACAACCCCAAGCCCGAGAAGGCAGCCAAGGAGATCGCCGAGGCGCTCCGCCGATATCACACGGAATTGGGCTGGCGCCGCGACGCCTCGGCGAAACTGGAGCCGGACCTCAAAGCCTACGACGATGCGATTAAGGACACGATCGGCCTGCGTTCCCAAGAACGGCTGTCGAGCGAGCAGGCTGGCATCGTCGCGTCCTGTATGTCGATACACCGCGACATTTCGTTGAAGTTCTAAAGCCTTTTCCGGGGCCGCGGCAGCGGCGCGACTCCTAGAATTTGGCGGCCCTGCCGAATCCGGAGGGCGGCAGACGCCCCGCCTGCGACCGCTTGCCGATCCAGTCGTCCAGATCGGTGAAGGTCCGCGTCCGCTCGCCCCGGCCGCAGGTCAACCCATCGGCAAGGGTGAAGCAAATCACGTCGGAGAGGCCGCCCTCGTTGTAGCGCTGCAACAGGACGCCACGGCCACGGCTCATCTCGGGCAACTCGTCGAGTTTGAATATCAGCAGGCGGCGGGTATCGCCAATCACGGCGACATGGTCGCCCGCGACCGGCACGCAGGTCCGCGCCTCGCTGTCGCCGCTCACGTTCATTGCCTGCTTGCCGTTCCGCGTCTGCGCGACGACCTCGTCCTCCGGCACGATGAAGCCGCGCCCGTCGGTCGACGCCACCAGCAGCTTGCGCCCCGGCACGTGAGCTATGAGCGCCGCCACGTCCTCGTCGTTGCCCAGGTCGATCATCAGCCGGAGCGGTTCGCCGTGGCCGCGGCCGCGCGGCAGCTTGTCCACGGGCAGCATGTAGAACCGCCCGTTGGTGCCGAACACCAGGAGCTTGTCGGTGGTTTCCGTGTGGATGGTGAATCTGCCGCGGTCGCCTTCCTTGTACTTGATCTCCTTGTCGTCGCCCACATGGCCTTTCAAGGCCCGGATCCAGCCCTTCTCGGAACAGAGCACGGTGACCGGTTCGCGCTCGATCATCGCCTCGAGCGAGACGATCTCCGCCGTGGGCGGGGCTTCGGCAAAGCCGGTGCGGCGGCGGCCCAACTCGGTCTTGCGGCCGAATTGCGCTTTGATCCCGTCGATCTGGCCGGCCACCGTCTTCCAGCGCCGGTCCTCGTCCTCGAGCAGGCCCTGAATATCCTTCCGTTCCGAGGACAATCCGTCATGCTCTTTGCGAATCGCGATCTCCTCGAGCTTGCGCAAGGCCCGGAGACGCATGTTGAGAATGGCGTCGGCCTGCGCCTCGCTCAACTTCCACTTCTCCATCATTGTGGTTTTCGGATTGTCGTCCCGGCGCACGATGCGGATAACCTCGTCCAGATTGAGATAGGCGACGAGATAGCCGTCCAGGATTTCGAGCCGTTTCTCGATCTTGTCCAAGCGATAGCTGGAGCGCCGGATCAGCACCTTGTGACGGTGGTCCAGGAACGCCTGTAGCACCTCGCGCAGATTCATCACCCGGGGCGTATGGTCGGCGTCGAGCACGTTCATGTTGAGGCTGATGCGGGTTTCCAGCTCGGTCATCCGGAACAGGCGCTCCATCAACACCTGGTCCTCGACATTGCGGCTCTTGGGGATCAGCACCAGGCGCACGTCCTCGGTCGACTCGTCGCGGATATCCGCCAGCATGGGCAGCTTCCGCTCGTGCATCAGGTCCGCGATCTTCTCGATCAAGCGAGACTTCTGTACCTGGTAAGGAATCTCCGAGACCACGATCACATACTGCCCGCCGCCGAGATCCTCGGTTTGCCAGTAGGCCCGGACCCGAAAGCTGCCACGCCCAGTCTTGTACGCTTCGAGGATGTTCTCGCGGGGATCGACGATCACGCCGCCGGTGGGAAAGTCCGGCCCCGGAATCAGACTCACTAGCTTGCCGATTGTGGCTTTGGGATGATTGATCAGGTGGATCAGGGCGTCGCAGATTTCGGTTATGTTGTGCGGCGGGATGCTGGTCGCCATGCCGACCGCGATGCCCGTGGCACCATTGGCCAGGAGGTTGGGAAAGCTTGCCGGCAACACCGCCGGTTCCTGTTCCTCGCCGTCATAGGTGGCGCGAAAATCGACCGCGTCCTCGTCGATTCCGTCGAGCAGCGCCCGCGCGACCTCGGTCAGCCGCGCCTCTGTGTAGCGCATGGCCGCGGCGTTATCGCCGTCGATGTTGCCGAAATTGCCCTGCCCGTCGATCAGCGGATAGCGCACCGCGAAATCCTGAGCCAGCCGCACCAGCGCATCGTAGACCGCGGTATCGCCGTGCGGGTGGTATTTGCCGATGACGTCGCCGACCACGCGGGCGCTCTTCTTGAAGCCCGATTCCGGGTCGAGCTTGAGCTGAAGCATGGCGTAGAGGAGGCGCCGATGCACGGGCTTGAGCCCGTCGCGCACGTCCGGCAGCGAGCGCGACATGATGGTCGACAGCGCATAGGACAGATAACGCTCGCCAAGCGCGTCGGCGAGGTTGGTATCGCGCACTTCCGCCGCGGCGGACGAATTAGACATTGCTCCTCCTGGGCGCTACATATAGTGGGCGGCCCATGCCCCAGTCAATAAATCCGGTGTAAAGCACCCTATCTTTTTCCCCGGCCGCGCCCACCCGAAGGCGCCGCGTACCGTTTCCGATTTGGCGACATAGGCGAGAAGTCGTTAGAAAGCTGTTAACGCGCGGCGATTTGCCCGAGATCGCGATACAAATCCGGGCCGTCAATCACCCTCGGAACCTTGTGCTGGAGCCATTTCCAATCCGGGAACGCGGCGCTCCCGATACCTAATCCGGCGCCGGCGCGAGCCGCTCGGCCAGCCGGGTCCGCGCCGCCGGCAGCTTCTGATTCTGCGGCGCGAAAACGTGGCGTTCCAGGAAATATCCGGTAAGCCTCAGACCATCGGCGATTTCTTTTTCGTTTGGCTCGCCGTAATCGATCAAAAATTTCGGCAGCGGCAGAAGCCGGTCACGGTATTTCTCTCCGGCCGAAATCGACACCGCGCGGCCGGTTTTTGGCGATACGTAAGCTAGATTGTCGTTGCTGCCTGTCGCCGCGCATTCCGTCAAATCGAGCCCGAAACCCAGCTCCCCCAGCAGGCCGAGTTCCCATTTGATGTATGCCTCGGCCCAGCGCCCCCGGTCCGCCGGTTGCGCGGCGGGCCTCCCGGCGGCCGCCTTAAGCGCATCGATCAATGCCGTGAACCCGAAGAACACGGCCGAATGCGGCTCGCGCTCCGGAAGCGAGCCTTCCGCCGTGGCACACGCCGCGCTCAATCCGGCCAGAAGGTCGGGGTCTTCCATTAGTTTGGCCGCGTTGCTCTCCTGCAATTCGCATGTGAAGGTGCCGAGATGCTCGTTCAGCCGCGCGCGCCATTGCGCCGTGACCATGTTTCCCGGTTGATAAACACCCCTCGCCTTTTTGCCAGCGCCGCCACGAACCAATCCGGCGTGCCGGCCGTGGCCCCGTGTCAGGAGTTGCGCGATGACACCGCTTTCGCCGTGTTTGCGGACGGACAATACCGCTGCTTCGTCGGACCAATTCATGTTTACGACTCGAAATCCAATCCCCACTCCCGGTATCGCGCCGGATCGTCGACCCATTTTTCGCGCACCTTGACGTGGAGCATGAGGTGAACGCGACGGCCGAGAATCGTCTCGAGCTCGGAGCGGGCGGCGGCGCCCACCGACTTGATTTGTTTACCGCCCTTGCCCAGCACGATCGCTTTTTGCGAGGAGCGCCGGATGTAGATGGTCTGGTTGATCTTGGCGCTGCCGTCCCGGAAATTCTCCCACTCATCCGTTTCCACTGTCAACGCGTAAGGCAGCTCGTCGTGCAACCTCAAGAACAGTTGCTCGCGCGTGATCTCGGCGGCGAGCAGCCGCTCCGGCATGTCGCTCAACTGGTCTTCGGGATACAGCCACGGACCTACCTGCGCGCTTTTGGCCAGGAACCCGCGCATATGGTCAACGCCGTCGCCGGTCAGCGCCGAGACCATGAACGTGTCCGTGAACAGGCCACGCGCCCGAATCTCGTCGGCCAGGGCCAGCAGCTTTTGGCGCCGCATCAGGTCGATCTTGTTGAGCGCGAGGACGGCCATTTTACCGGATTTTTCCAGTCCTTCGAAAATTCTCCCGGTGTCGTCGTCGATACCCCGGTCCGCCGCCCGCGCGGCATCGACCACCACCGCGATCATGTCGGCGTCGGCCGCGCCGCGCCATGCCGCCGCCACCATGGCGCGTTCCAGCCGGCGCTTGGGATCGAAAATTCCCGGCGTGTCGACGAAAATCAACTGGCTCGCCCCGTCGGCGCAAATGCCGAGTACCCTGGTCCGCGTGGTCTGCACCTTCGGCGTTACGATCGATACCTTGGCGCCGACGAACGCGTTGACCAGCGTGGATTTGCCGGCGTTGGGCGCGCCGAGCACGGCGACGAAGCCGCAGCGTGGCGCGGCCGCGCGGTCCTCAGCCGTCATCGGCGCCCCGCGCGAGACGCAGCAGTTCCGCCGCCGCCGCCTGTTCGGCCGCGCGTTTGGATCCGCCGGACGCGGCGACGGCCGGCAATCCCTCGACCGACGCCTCGACCGAGAAGGTCGGTTTGTGGTCGGGGCCGGTGCTCGACACCGTCTGGTATGCCGGCAGGGGAAGTCCCCGTTCCTGCGCCCATTCCTGTAACTCGGTCTTGGCGTCGACCGGCGGCGCCCCGGCCTCCGCCAGCAGCGGCGACCACTGGGCCTCGATGAAACGCGCGGCGGCCTCCAGTCCACCGTCCAGAAACAGCGCGGCGATCACCGCCTCGCAGCAATCGGCCAGAATTGCGGCGTTCTCCCGTCCGCCACCCGCGCTCTCGCCTTTCGAGAGCCGGATGTGCGGGCCGAGCCTCATGCTCCGGGCGACCTCCGCCAGCGTCTCGCGGCGCACCAGATCGGCGTGGCGCCGGGCCAGCGCACCTTCCCTCTCGCCCCCGTAACGCTTGAGCAATATGTCCGCCAACACCAGCCCGAGCACGCGGTCGCCAAGAAATTCGAGCCGCTCATAGTTCGGCCCGTCCTGGCCGGCGCCGCCGGTGGTGCTGGGATGAGTGAGCGCCTCGAGGAGGAGTTCGGGCCGGTCGAAACGATGACCGAGAGCGACCAGCAAATCGGCGTCCCGCTCGATTACGCCGTCCGTCTCGGATGTCATTTGATCGACTGGAAGACGCGCTCGTAGCGGATGGCGCCGAACCAGTTCCACACTTCCCACCACCGGGTGGCGTCCTCGTCGATCGAGAAGAACAGGAAATCCGCCCTGCCCACCAAATTTTCGAACGGCACGAAACCGACGCCGCCGAACCGGCTGTCCTGCGAGTTGTCGCGGTTGTCGCCCATCAGGAAGTAATGCCCGGCCGGCACCGTGTAGACGCGGGTATTGTCCGAGAACAGTTTGTCGTCGCGCTCTTCGACGATGGCGTGCGTGCGTCCTCCGGGCAGCGTCTCGACATAGCGATTAATACGGGGGGCGCGCGGGTGCGCGGCGAAACGACCAACGCGCCGGCGGCCGACGGGTTCGCCGTTTATGTGCAGAATTCCGCCCGTGACCTGGATACGGTCGCCGGGCAAGCCGATGATCCGCTTGATGTAATCCGTGCGGTTGTCGCGCGGCAGCTTGAATACCGCCACATCCCCACGCTTGGGCTGGCGCGCAAAAATGCGGCCATCGAACAGGCGCGGGCTGAACGGCAACGAATGCCGGCTGTAGCCATAGGAATACTTCGTGACGAACAGATAATCCCCGACCAGGAGCGTCGGCACCATCGAACTGGAGGGGATATTGAAGGGCTCGATGAGCGCGGTGCGCACGACGACCGCGATCAATACCGCATAAACCACCGTCTTGATCGTGCCCCAGATCCCGCTGTCGGATTGATCGTCCTTACCGAAAAGCCAGGAAAAGGACTTGCTCAAGCCGCCAAGAATTCCGCGCCGGCCACGCTCCGGGTCCGTACCGGCGCCGCCCGATGCTT
This sequence comes from uncultured Alphaproteobacteria bacterium, assembly GCA_965372875.1. Classification (GTDB taxonomy): domain Bacteria; phylum Pseudomonadota; class Alphaproteobacteria; order CBDVDY01; family CBDVDY01; genus CBDVDY01. Next base: position 8,461 of record CBDVDY010000011.1, read on the forward strand.
CGCCGTCCCCGGCACCGGGGACCGGCGATTTTCGTTTCCTGTCGTCCTGCATCAATCGAGCCGTCCATTTTCGGGATTAGCGCGCCGCGGGACAATGCCGGAAACGGCTGGCCGCCACAACCCCACCGCTCAGGCGCCCGTGTGGCCCGGACCGAGATCCGGAACAGCCGAGATCACGACCACGGCTTCGGCCAGGGGGTGATCGTCGGTAATGGTCAGGTCGATCTGAGCGATCATCCCATCCGGAGTCAGCTCGTCGAGGCGCCGCGCCGCGCCGCCGGTGAGCTTGAGGGTGGGCTTGCCGCTCGGCAGGTTGACGACCCCGAGATCGCGCCAATAGACGCCGCGCCGGAAGCCGGTGCCGAGCGCCTTCGAGCACGCCTCCTTCGCCGCGAAGCGCTTGGCGTAGCTTGCCGCGCGGTTGACCCGGCGGTCCGACTTGGCGCGCTCGACCTCGGTGTACACGCGGTCCAGGAAGCGCTCGCCGAACCGCTCGAGGGTCCGCTCGATCCGGCGGATGTCGATGAGGTCGTTGCCGATGCCGATGATCATGCTCAAGCGCTGCGTTCGCCGTTGGATTCCGCGCGCGCATTGTCCATCAGCGCGCGCATGCGCCGGATGCTGCTTTCGAGCCCGCCGAAGATCGCCTCGCCCATCAGGAAATGTCCGATATTGAGCTCGACGATGGTGGCGATGGCGGCGACCGGCCCCACGGTGTCGAAGCTCAAGCCGTGCCCGGCGTGGCACTCCAAGCCCAAATCCTCGGCAATTGCCGCCGCATCCACGATACGCTCGAACTCGGCCTCCCGTTCCGCGCCCTCGGCCAGGCAATAGGCACCGGTGTGCAGTTCCACCACCGGTGCGCCCAGCTCGACCACCGCCTCGAGTTGCGCCCGATCCGGGTCGACGAACAGCGAAACGCGGATTCCGGCGCCGCGCAAGGCGTCGACATAGTTCCGGAGATGCGCCATCCCGCCGGCCGCGTCGAGGCCCCCTTCGGTGGTCACCTCCTGGCGCTTTTCCGGCACTAGGCAGCTGGCGTGCGGGAGGTGGCGCAGGGCGATTTCCAACATCTCGGGAGCGGCCGCCATCTCGAGATTGAGCGGGCGGTCGATATCGCGCGACAGACGGGCTATGTCGTCGTCGGAGATGTGACGCCGGTCCTCGCGCAAATGGGCGGTGATCCCGTCGGCCCCCGCCGAGACCGCCAGGCGGGCGGCGCGTACCGGATCGGGATGCGGGCCGCCCCGCGCGTTGCGGATCGTGGCGACGTGATCGATGTTCACGCCCAGACGAAGTTGTCGCTTCATGGCTCCGCTCCACCAGATTTTCCGCGCATTCAGCCACGGGCCCTTTCGACCGAGTTTATCACGGGCGCCGCCCTGAGCGCGGCGACTATATTCGTCAGGTGCCGCACGTCCCGCACCTGGATATCCACCAAAATCTCGAAAAAATCCTGCGATCGGTTGGTGATCTTGAGGTTGCTGATATTGCCCTCGTTCTTGCCGATGATGGTCGACAGGCTGCCCAGGCTGCCTGGCTCGTTGGCGATGATGACGCTGATCCGGCCGGTATGGCCGTTGTCCTCCGCATCCGCGTCCCACGCCACGTCGAGCCAACGTTCCGGCGTTTCGGCAAAACTGGTCAAGGTTTCGCAATCGATCGTGTGGATCGTGACCCCCTTGCCGGTGGTGACGATGCCGACGATCCTTTCACCCGGCAGAGGATGGCAACAGCCCGCGTAATGCAGCGCCATGCCCGGGATCAGGCCGCGGATCTCGACGGCGTGATCCTTGGGCGCGCCTTTCTTGCCGCGCGGGCGCCGGAACGGCAAGATCTTGCTGGTTTTCGAGGACGGCGTCTTGGATCCGGGGAAGACAACGTTGATAACATCCCGCCCGGTGTGGCGCCCCTCGCCCACGGCGACGAACAAATCGTCGACCGTCGGGCAATTGAACGCGGTCAGCACCCCTTTGAGCGCCTTGACCGCGAAATCGTATCCTTCCTGACGGAACGCCTTTTCCAGGATCGCCCGGCCAAGCTCCAGATATTGCTCGCGCTGCTGGCTGCGGACGAAGCGGCGAATACGGGCGCGCGCCTTGCCGGTAACGACGAAGCGCTCCCAATCGGGCGACGGGGTCTGCGCCTTTGAGGTAATGATCTCCACCTGATCGCCGTTCCGCAACTGGGTGCGCAGCGGCACCATGCGGCCATTGACCTTGCTGCCGACGGTGGTATCGCCGACCTCGGAGTGAACGGCGTAGGCGAAATCGACCGGTGTGGCGCCCCGCGGCAGGGCAATCAGGTCGCCCTTTGGCGAGAAGCAGAACACCTGGTCCTTGAACATTTCCAGCCGCGTATGTTCGAGGAACTCCTCCGGCCCCGCGGCGTGCTCGAGTATCTCCAGCAGCTCACGGAGCCAGCGGTACTGGCGGCCTTCGGTCTTCGGCTGGCCCTGCTTGTACTCCCAATGGGCGGCGACCCCCATTTCCGCGACCCGATGCATCTCCTCGGTACGGACCTGAACCTCGATGCGCTGGTGTTCGGGACCGAAGACGCCGGTGTGCAGCGAGCGATAGCCGTTGGGCTTCGGCAGGCTGATGTAATCCTTGAAACGGCCGGGAACCACCGAGTACTCGCTGTGCAAGACGCCCAGCGCCTGGTAGCAGTCGGCGTCGGCAGGCACCAGAATTCGGAAGGCCATGATGTCCGATAGCTGCTCGAAGGCGATGTTCTTGTGCTGCATCTTGCGAAAGATTGAAAAGGGGGACTTCTCGCGGCCCAATACCCTCGCTTCGATTCCGTTGTCGGCCATGACTTTTCGAAGCTGCTCGATAATGCGTTCGACGATCTCGCCGCCCCTGTCCCGCAGGAATTCCAGCCGTGCAATGATCGAATCGCGGGCGTCGGGGTTCAGTTCCGCGAAAGCCAGGCCTTCGAGCTCGTCCTGCAGGTCGCGCATGCCGATCCGTTCGGCGAGCGGCGCGTAGATGTCCATGGTTTCACGCGCGATACGGAGGCGTTTTTCGGAACTATCGATGCTGGCGAGCGTCCGCATGTTGTGAAGACGATCGGCCAACTTAACCAAAAGCACCCGGAGGTCGGCCGACATGGCGAGCACCAGCTTGCGGAAATTCTCCGCCTGGCGGGTCTGGTCGGACTGCAACTCGATGCGGGTGAGCTTGGTAACGCCATCGACGAGGCGCGCGATTTCCTGGCCGAACTGCCGCTCGATATCCTCGAGGGTGGCGCCGGTATCCTCGACCGTGTCGTGCAACAGCGCGGTAACGATCGACGCGCTGTCCAGGCGAAAATCGGTCAGGATGCCGGCGACTTCCAAAGGATGCGAGAAATAGGGATCGCCCGACGCGCGCTTCTGGGAACCGTGGGCGCGCATGGCGTAGACGTAGGCGCGGTTCAGCGCGTCCTCGTCGGCGCGGGGATCGTAGGCCCGAACGCGCTCGACTAGTTCAAACTGGCGAATCATGGCGCCTCACCTCGGCGGCGCCCGCCTCCCCCAAACGTCGTGTCGCGCGACGCCGCGTTGCCACGACAGGCCGCGGTGCCGGCGAATGGGGCTGGCAAATGGCGGCTCAGTCGTCCTCGCCGTCGACAGCCTCCGTGGAGGCGTCGTCCGAAACATCCGCGGCGGCCTCGGTTTTCGCCGCCTCTTCGATCTCGCCGGATTCGTCGACCTTCGCGGCCGGTCCGGAAGAAGTGTCCCCGTCGGCGGCCATCGTCGCGGCAACCAAGGCCGCGTCGCCGATGATCGCCATCGGCTCCTCTTCTTCCTCGAAATCGTCGAACGGAAGATGCTTTTGCAGGCCCCGGACCAGCGCCTCGCGCAATTCGTCCAGAACGACGGTCTCCTCAGCGATCTCGCGCAGGGCGACGACGGGGTTCTTGTCGTTGTCCCGTTCCACCGTCTCGGGGGCGCCGGCAGAGATGTTCCGGGCTCGCTGAGAGGCCAGCATGACCAACTCGAAGCGGTTGGGGACCAGTTCCACGCAGTCTTCAACGGTTACGCGCGCCATGTGGCTTTACTCCGGCAGTTTTGAGCGATTCCAGGATATATACGGTTTCGCACTGCACAAAACAAGGCGAATTGGCGGGTTTCTGCCGCTGAGCGGCGATTTATCACGCCAGCGGCCGGGCGACGGCGGAATCGGGCAGCCTGGCGATGAGAGTCTCGACCGTCAGGCCGGAGACCGGATGGCGCCAATCCGGCGCGACGTCGGACAGCGGCAACAGGACGAAAGCCCGCTCGTGCATCCTGGGGTGGGGCAAAATCGGGCCCGTCTTGCCCGTGCGCACCTCGCCGCCATAAGCCAGCAGATCGAGATCAAGCACCCGCGCCACGTTTTTTTCGGCGCGCGTGCGGCCGAACGCCGCCTCGACCCGATGCAGGACCGCGAGCAGCGCCGCGGAATCCAGGCCCGTTTCCACCCGCGCCACCGCGTTCACGTACCAGGGCTGATCCGAAACCGGTACCGGCGCGCTTTCGTACCAGCGCGAGAGCTTGGCAATCCGCACGCCCTCGTTGGGAAGCGTCGCCAGCGCGCGCTCGCACGTCGCGCGGGGCGGCCCCCCGGATGCGCTTGGCAGGTTGGCGCCGACACCGATCAATATCATCGAATTTTTCCCAATCCGCGAACCACCTCTTGCTCGCCATCGCAAAGAGACCTAGGTATTATCGAGATAGCTTCGCCTTCAATTCATTTCACCGGTCCGGCGCGTATGGCGGCCAGCAACGGACCACCGAGTTATTTTTGGGGGACATTACGATGACCGACCATGGCGACATTAATTCTCGAGAATCCATAGCGTTGTTTATCGACGGATCGAATTTGTACGCGGCGGCGCGCGCGCTGGGGTTCGACATCGACTATAAGCGCCTGCTCGACATGTTCGCGGCCAAGGGACGCCTGATTCGGGCGTTCTATTACACCGCGCTGGTCGAAGACCAGGAATATTCTCCGATCCGCCCGTTGGTCGACTGGCTGGATTACAACGGTTACACGATGGTGACCAAGCCGACAAAGGAGTTCACCGACGCAAGCGGCCGGCGCAAGATCAAGGGCAACATGGACATCGAACTCGCCATCGACGTCATGGAGATGGCCGAGCATCTGGATCACGTAGTGTTGTTCTCCGGCGACGGCGACTTCCGCCGTTTGGTCGAAGCGGTACAGCGCAAGGGCGTGCGCGTGACCGTTGTCAGTACGGTTCGCTCGCATCCGCCCATGGCGGCCGACGAATTACGCCGGCAGGCCGACACATTTCTCGAACTGCAGGATATCGCGCCGGAAATCTCGCGGCATTACGAAGAGCGCGTTCCGGTGCGCGCCGACGCCGAGGCGACGCGCGAGGCCGAGCCGGACGACGATCTTTCCGACGACGACATCGCCGACGACGAAGGTATTTACAACACGGCTTGACCGGCGTGGCGGCGGCGAAGGCGGTGTCGGGCGAACCGCGGCTTGCGCCCGCGGCGGACTGCGCTTCGTGTTCCCGGCTCGCCGAGTTTCGGGCCCGCAACAGGGCCGCTCATCCCGATTGGCACAACGGTCCCGTACCGTCCTTCGGAGCACTCGAGTCGCGGCTCCTCATCGTCGGCCTGGCGCCGGGAATGAAAGGCGCCAACCGCACCGGCCGGCCGTTCACCGGCGATTTCGCCGGCGATCTCCTTTACGCCACACTGGAAGAATTCGGATTCGCGCGGGGCGAATACGCGGCCCACGCAGACGACGGTTTCGCGCCCGTGGATTGCCGAATCACCAATGCCGTGCGATGCCTGCCCCCGGAAAACAAGCCGATCGGCGCCGAGATCGCCAATTGCCGGCCTTACCTGTCGGCCGAAATCGGGGCGATGACGAATCTCTCGGTGGTGCTGGCGCTGGGTGTCACGGCGCACAAATCCGTGCTGGCCGCGCTTGGCCTGACGCAAAGCGCGCGCCCGTTCGCGCACGGCGCCATGCACGACGTGAACGGATTGGCGCTCGCCGACAGTTACCACTGCTCGCGCTACAACACCAATACCGGCCGCCTCACGCCGGAGATGTTCCGCGCCGTATTCGCCGGCATCCGCGCGCGCCTGGAATGAATCTTTGCCGGCACCGCCGGTGGGATGCTAGCCCTTGTCGCGCATGAGCCGCGCCTTCTGGCGCCGCCAATCGCGCTCCTTGATCGCCTCGCGTTTTTCGAATTTGCGCTTGCCGGTGGCGACGCCGATTTCGACCTTGGCGATGCCGCGCGCGTTGAAATAGATCGCCAGCGGCACCAGCGTCACGCCCTTTTGCATCAGCGCGGCGATCAACTTGTCGATCTCGCGCCGCTTCAGCAGCAGTTTTCTCGGCCGCCGGGTTTCGTGACGAAAATGGCTGGCGTTCTGGTATTCCGGAATGTAGGCGTTGAAAAGATATATCTCGCCGTCGCGCTCGCCGGCATAGGATTCGGTAATGTTGCCGCGGCCCTCGCGCAGCGACTTGACCTCGGTGCCGGCCAGGACAATGCCGGCCTCGAACCGGTCGTCAATGAAATAGTCGTGCCGCGCCTTGCGATTCTTGGCCACCGCCCCCGCGGGGCTTCCGTCACGCGCAGCCATCGCCCGGGGCGCTGATTCGCCCGGTGACCGCCGGCCCGGCTCAGCCGGCCGACGCGGCCGCCCGTTCGGGCAGAAGGCCGGTCGCCGCCATCGCCGCCTCGACGATCCGCTTGCTCGAATCCGCGATCTCGCAGAGCGGCAATCGCGTCTCCGCGCCACACAGGCCCATCAGGCTCGCGGCGTATTTCACCGGCCCCGGGCTCGACTCGCAGAACAAGGCGTCGTGCAGCGGCATCAGCAGCTCGTTGTACTTGCGCACCGCCACAAGGTCGCCCGCCTGCCATGCCTCGTGCATGGCGGCGCAGGCCTTGGGCGCGACGTTCGCGGTCACCGAGATGCAGCCGACGCCACCCTGGGCCAAAAACGGAATGGCCGTCGCGTCCTCGCCGGAGAGCATGCAGAACTCGGGCCCGATGGCGAGAACCGTCTGCAAGGGCCGCACCAGATCAGCGGTCGCGTCCTTGACGCCGACGATATTCGGCAGCGCCGCCAGCCGCGCCATGGTGGCGACCGACATATCAACTATCGATCGGCCCGGTATGTTGTAAATGAAGATGGGCAGGTCGACCGCGTCGTTGATCGCCTTGTAATGCCGGTACAGGCCTTCCTGGGTCGGCTTGTTGTAATAGGGCGCGACCACGAGATGGGCGTCGGCGCCCGCCGTCTTGGCGTGCTGGGCCAAATCGATCGCCTCTTCCGTGGAATTCGAGCCGGTTCCGGCGATTACCGGTACGCGGCCTTTCGCGGCTTCGACACACAGCTCGGTGACCCGCATATGCTCTGCATGGCTGAGCGTCGGCGACTCGCCGGTGGTGCCGCACGGGACCAAGCCATGGGTCCCTTCGGCGATCTGCCATTCGATGAGGTCCCGATACGCCTTGTCGTCCACCACCCCGTTCTTGAACGGCGTGATCAAAGCGACTATTGAACCCTTGAACATGGCGGTCTCCTTGGGTTTACGCCAGATGATCATGGAAGATAGACACCTGCGACCGACACTGCAAGGTAGGGCGCGCGAATTGCCGGAGCGCGGGGGCACGGTACCCGGCCGCGGCCGGCGACGCCGGAGCCAGGCGCGACCGCGGGCTGGCCTCGACGTTTAGGCAATTGTTCACGTGTTCGGGGGCAGTCTTCGCGGCGCTAGTGGTAAGAATCCGACATAGGGTACCCATAGGACGGAATTTTTCCACTAGTGTCCTGGAACTGAATTTGGTGGCCTATAGGATCGCTTATCCCGTCCTCTGGGTAGGAAGGCCCGTGCGGGCGATGCCGGGGGCATCGTCAAACGGACCTGACGCCCGCCAGAGGTCGGGATAAGCGACCGGAAGGCGGGCTTGCAGGCTCCTCGGTCGTCGTCGCGCGCCCCTTCCACCCTCCGCAGCGGCAGCGCCGCTGCTGCGGAGGACGGGTGTGATGCGACGGCATCACGGCGCGACGCGCTCCTAGCCGAGAAATCTGCAAGCCCGTCCTATAGGCCACCAAATTCAGTTCCAGGACACTGGGAGGGAGCGGCTTGCCGAAATCGAATATTCTGTCGATCGTCCTTATTGCTCCCCTGCTCGTTGCCGGGCCGGGCCAAGCGGCCGATCTGCCGCCGGCCGAATCCCTGGCCGTCGCCGAGAACGCGCTCGGCGCCATGCGTGCGCGAAAATGGAAGACGGCTCGCCGCCTGATCGTCAAAATCGGCGACCCCGCCGTTGCGAAGGTGATGACCTGGCGCCTCCTCACGCGGCCGCGCTCCGGAGCTACCTTCGAGGACATCGCCGGCTTCGTCGAAGGCAATCCCGACTGGCCGTATCAGGATCGCCTCGCCGAGCAGGCCGAATTCGCCATGGGCAACGGCACGTCCAACGCCCGAATCGTCGAATGGTTCGACATACACCCGCCGGTCAGCTTCAACGGGCTGCAACGCAACATCGATGCACTCCGGCGACGGGGCCAGACGCTGGCGGCGGCGGTTCTGGCCCGCCGAAATTGGGTCGAACAGACCTTTCGATCGAATAGGGCCAAGAATTTTTACCGCCGGAACAAGAAACTCCTGCGGCCCGAGGACCATGCCGCCCGTCTTGAGAATCTGCTGTGGAAGGGGCACGTGAACTCGGCCCGCCGCATGCTCAAGAGCTTCAAGTTCAAGGCCGGACCGCGCCGGCTGGCCGAAGCCCGGCTGCTGCTCAAGAGCCGCCGAACCAGGGGCAAGGCGGGCAGACGGCGGGTCGAGCAGGCGCTCGCCAAAGTACCCAAGGAGCTGCGCGGCGACGCCGGCCTGATATTTGACCGCGTTCGCTGGAGCCGGCGAAACCGCAAGGACGATGCGGCCCGTGCCCTGCTGCTCGCCGCACCCGATCCCGCCGGCCAGGAAAGCCGATGGTGGCGCGAACGCAGTATCCAGATCCGCGACAGCCTGATTGCCGGCGACACTTCGGGGGCCTACGACTTGGCCGCCCATCATCGCCAAGCCGCGGGCCTGCAATTGATCGAAGCCGAGTGGATGGCAGGCTGGATCGCGCTGCGCCATCTCGGATGGCCCGAGCGGGCCTTCACGCATTTTACCCGGCTCTATATGGCCACGACGCGGCCGATCAGCCAGGCCAGGGGCGCCTATTGGCTGGGCCGGGCGGCCGACGAATGGGGCAAGGCGGAGTGGGCAGAGCAATGGTTCAGCGAGGCGGCCCAATACGCGACCACCTATTATGGACAGTTCGCCTTGGCCCGCTTGGGACAAACCCGGATCGAACTGCCGCCGGATCCGGCGCCGACCAAGGCGGAGCGCGAAGCCTTCGCGCGCATGGAGTTGGTTCGCGCCGTCCGCGTGCTGCAACGGTTGGGGCAGACGGAGCTTGTTCGTCCCTTCCTGATCCGCCTCAGGAACCAGGCGACGACGCCGCAAATGTGGGTCATGGTCGCTGCGCTCGGGGTCGAGCTCGAGCAGACTCCGGACACGCTCAGAACCGGCAAGTGGGCGGCCCGCAACGGCCACGTGTTGGTGAACGCCGCCTACCCGATTATCCAGATCGCCGCGCAGAACGAAGTCGAATTACCACTGCTGCTCGCGCTCATTCGCCAGGAGAGCGAATTCGAGACCGACGCCATCAGCCCGGCCGGCGCGCGCGGCTTGATGCAACTGATGCCCTATACCGCGCGCCGCGCCGCCAAATCCTTGCGCCTGCGCTACGCGCGCCGCCGGCTGACCAGCGATCCCGGCTACAATGTCAAGCTTGGGATCGCTTACTTGGCGTCGCTGTTGGAGCAGTACGGCGGATCGTACGTGCTGTCGCTGGCCGCCTACAACGCGGGTCCGAATAATGTCGCCGCCTGGATAAGGAAATTCGGCGATCCGCGGAAGGGCGGCGTCGATATCGTGGACTGGATCGAATCCATCCCGTTCGGCGAAACGCGGAACTACGTTCAGCGCATCCTCGAGGGCTTGCAGACCTACCGCGCCCAGTTCGGCGACGCACGCTTGGCAACGGCCGCGAACGGCGAGCTGTGGCGCCCTTCGCTGCAAATTGCCGCCGCCGAGACCAACGCGCGCTGCGTCGCCAACGCCTTGGTCCACGCCGTGCCGCCACCCTGTTGAACCCGGCGGGCCGGAGAAATCGCGCCTGCCGGTGCGCCGGATTCAAGGTCCGCGAGAGGCGGCGTTTTGCCTTGGTCCCGGCGCGATGCTAGATTGGCGTCCGTCCAAACCTCAGCCAACCAACAACAAGATCCGGGAGACGCGCCGCATGAACGACGAGAGGCTGGAGAACATCGAAGCCTGCGTATTCGACGCTTACGGCACCTTGTTCGATTTCAACTCCGCGGCGGAGCGCTGCCGGGATGTACTCGGCGACAAGGCCGACGATTTGTCCGCGGTCTGGCGCACCAAGCAGTTGCAATATACCTGGCTCCGGGCGCTGATGGGCAAGCACGCGCCATTCTGGCAGGTCACCGGCGAGGCGCTGGATTTCGCCATGGACTCGCTGAATATCGACGATTCGGCGCTGCGCGACAGGCTGATGGACCTCTACCTCAACATCGAGGCTTTTCCCGAGGTCGTCGCAACCCTCAAGGCGCTCAAGGAAGCGGGGCTCAAGACCGCGATCCTGTCGAACGGCTCGCCCGAGATGCTGGCCGCCGCGGTCGACAATACCGGCACGGGGCCGTATCTGGACGCGGTTCTGTCGGTCGAAGAGGTCGGAATCTTCAAGCCGCACCCCTCGGTCTACCAGTTGGCCTGCGATCGCCTGGGCGTCGACGCCGCCAGCATCAGCTTCCAGTCCTCCAATTCCTGGGATGCGGTGGGGGCGGCCACGTTCGGCATGCGGGTGGTGTGGATCAACCGTTACGGCCAGAGCCGCGAGCGCTTGACCGCGCAACCCGACGTGGAGGTCTCGAGAATGGACGAGCTTCCGGCCATCGTCGGGGCGGCGTAGGCCGGCGGGAGAGGCGATGAGTGAAACCGACGCCAGCCTGTATCGCGAACGCACCCTGAGCGCGCAGGACGGTCTCGCCCTCTATTACCGGGATTACGGCGATCCGATGTCGCCGACGGTCCCGCTGATGTGCCTTACCGGCCTGACCCGGAATTCGAAGGACTACCATGATTTGGCAACCCGGCTATCGCCCAGCCGCCGGGTCCTTTGCCCGGACTACCGCGGCCGCGGCCGTTCCGCTTACGATGCCGATTGGCGCAATTATCAACCTTCCGTATATGTAAACGATATCAAACACTTGCTTGCGTCTCTTAATGTCCATTCCGTGATCATCTTGGGCACCTCGCTGGGCGCGTTTTTGGCCATGGGCATGGCGGTGGCGGCGCCGACACTGGTCGCCGGCGCCGTGCTCAACGATGCCGGCCCGGATGTCGATCCCAAGGGGCTCAACCGCATCCTCGACTATATCGGCACCGACCGGCCGCAACCCGACTGGCGATCCGCGGTCGCCGTCGTGCGCGAGTTGTTTTCGTCACTGTCGATCGATACCGACGAAGACTGGCTGCGATTCGCCCGCCAGACCTTTCGCGAAGGCGAAGACGGGATGCTGCATTTCGATTGGGACGTCAATCTCGCCAAGCCGATGCGGAGGCGCGGAGCGGGCCTGCCCGACCTGTGGGCGCTGTTCCGGGCTTTGAGGGAGGTCCCGGTGTTGTCTTTCCGCGGCGAAATCTCGGACGTGCTATCGCCCGAAACCTTCGAACGCATGGGCGAAGGCATGCCGAAGCTTACCCGCGTCACCGTTCCCGGCGTTGGCCATACGCCAACGCTTGCCGAACCCGAAGTGCTGGCCGCGCTCGATGCCTTCCTCGACCAAACCGCCTGAAAGGCCGAAATCGAGCTTGCCCCCGATCCGGCCGCGAAAGGACGTGCCGACGCACGAGGATGTGCTGGACGCGGCCCGCCGTATCCGCGGTCTGGCCGTCCGCACGCCGCTCCTCGAATCGCCGGCGCTCAACGAAATCGCGGGTGGCCGCCTGCTGATCAAGGCCGAGATGCTGCAGCGGACCGGCTCGTTCAAGTTTCGCGGCGCCTACAACCGGATCAGCCGCCTGGATCGGGCGGAACGGGCGCGTGGCGTCGTCGCCTACTCCTCCGGCAATCACGCCCAGGGGGTGGCGGCGGCCGCCTCGCTTCTCGGTGTCGACGCGACGATCTTCATGCCCGCCGACGCGCCGGCGATCAAGTTGGACCGGACGCGGGCCCTGGGGGCGCGGGTCGTCGCTTACGAGCGCGCGGCGGCGAGCCGGGAGACGCTGGCCGAGCGCTTTGCCAACGATCATGGCGCCACGCTGGTCCGGCCCTATGAGGACCGGTACGTGATCGCCGGACAGGGGACCGCGGGGCTTGAGATCGCCGAGGATCTGGCCGCGCGCGGAATTGCGCCGGACGCGATTTTAGTGCCCTGCGGCGGCGGTGGGCTGGCCGCCGGCTGCGCCTTGGCGCTGACGCGGCACTACCCCAACACGCCGATCTACACGGTCGAGCCCGACGGTTACGACGATACCGCGCGTTCTCTCGAGGCTGGCGCCCGCCTGCGCAACGAGGCGAGCCCCCGGTCCCGCTGCGATGCGCTGCTGGCGCCGACTCCCGGAGAGTTGACGTTCGCCGTCAACCGGCGCCTGCTGTCGGGCGGCCTGGCGGTTAGCGAAGGCGCCGTGGCCGGCGCCATGGCGCTGGCATTCGCGCACTTGAAGCTGGTGGTCGAACCCGGCGGAGCGGTGGCACTCGCCGCCGCCCTGGCCGGTGCCTTCGACTGCCGTGGGAAGACGGCCGCAATCGTCTGTTCGGGCGGCAACGCCGACGCCGCCGCCTATTGCGACGCGATCCGGGAAGGGGAGGCGGCTCTCTCGAGTTAAGGCGCCGCGGCCTGCCGCTTTTCCGCCGAATCCTCGGCCGAACTCGGCGAG
>CBDVDY010000012.1:0-21345 GCA_965372875.1 uncultured Alphaproteobacteria bacterium
GCCGGCGCGCCGCGGACCGAAGCCATACCCCAGCACGATACCAATGATTAATACCGGACGGCGATGAGCCTTGCTCATCGTTGTCTGGCAAGCGCGACCGCGCGCCCGAGCCAATGCGAGGGTAGCCAAGGCCGCGGACGCGGCCGCCCGGCGCTTGCCCCGGATTTAATCCGGGGCTTGAGGGAACATACAATCGGTCATTCTTATGACCGGTTGGTATAGCCTGGGGGTCGCGGTCATTCGCCGCGGCGGTCGACGAAGCGCGGCGCCTTGACGCTGCTCTCGAACTCCTGGGCCAAGGTCCCGCGTTCCAGCACGATGATTTCCGGCGATACTTCGAACGTGTTCTTCGTGGTCTCGGCGATCCGGCGGACAAGCGCCGCCCGATCGCCCGTGCTCGCCACCTCGATCGAAACGCGGAGCGAGTCCAACCCCTCCCCGGCCACGATTTCCGCCTTGAAGTCGACGACGTGCTCGAAGCCGAACATGAAATCCTCGAACTCCGAATGGTTCAAATTGACGCCGCGCACCTTGAAGAAGCCCGCGGTCCGGTGGGCGTGGCGGACGATTGGAAAAACCGACAGCGGCCCCTCGGTCCGGCCATGGGATTTGTAGGTGACGATATCGCCCGAGTTCCAGCGCAGGAACGGCGTCGCATTGTTGGTCCAGAGCGAGGTGACGACCAGCATGCCCTCCTCCCCCTCGCCCACCGCCTTGCCGGTCGCGGGGTCGATCACCTCGACCAAATACATATCGGTCCAGATGTGAAATCCGTCGTGGGCTTCGCTTTCGGCGCCCATCATGCCGGCCTCGGTCATGCCGAAATTGTCGTAGACCGTGGCCCCCCACATGCGCTCGATCTTGCTTCGCTTGGCAATCGACAGCGGCTCGGCGGTACACATGATGACGCGAACGGGATTTTCGGCGAGGTCGATGCCGCGTGCTTCCGCGAGGTTCGCCAGGTGGATGCCGTAGCTGCTCATGCCTAGCCAGATCGTGGGCCTCAAGCGCTCGATCAGCTCGATCTGCAAGGCCGAGGGGGTCGACGCGCCGGCGCCCGCCCAGTTGACCCCGATGCCTTCTCCCTGGGCGGCGCGGGCGTAGACATGCCCGACCGGATGGATGCCCAGCGGGAACGATACATGGGCGGTGTCGCCCGCCCCGACGCCGGCTCCCAGGAAGGTCCTGGCGAACGACAGGATGCAATATTTCAGATCCTCGAACGTGCGGGGATAAAACAACGGTACCCCGGTCGAGCCGCCCGAACGCCACAGCTCCGCGAGATCTTGCTTGGGCGCTATGCAGAACGTGTCGAAAAACTCGCGCGGCGGGATCGAGCGCAACTCGTCCTTGTCGAGAATCGGGATCTTGGCCCACTCCTCGGGATCGTCCAGCTTTTTCAGATCGATCCCGCCGAGGCGCTTCTTGTGAAACGGCGAGCGAAGGGCGCGTTCGACCGCGACGACTTTGCGCTCGCGCTGAATCCGGTCGATTTCCTCGCGGGTCTTCGGCAACGGCAGCGGCAAGGCGCGTCTCTCCAGTTCCGTTCTAGCGGGGCTTTTCCATCCGACCGATCCAGCGGCTTTGCGCCGCGTAGCCGTCGGGCAAATCCCGCGTGGCCTCGGCGTCCACCATGGCGTCGAGCCGCGCCTGCTTTTCGGGCGTGTATTCGGGGATTTCGTCGAGCGCGTCCTTGAGCATGGTGTCGTAGTCGTCTCCCACGGGACACACGTCCTGGCAACGCCTGCATCCCGTGACCACGCCGGCTCCACGCAGAATGCTCTGCCACAGATTGAAGCTGTCCTCCGAGCGCAGCATCTGCTTTTGCCTGTCGATGTCGGGCTCTTCGATGACCCGGCCAAGAAATTCCGTCAGCTGCAGAAATCCATTGGGCGAACGATAGCGGTCGCAGGCCGGCCAGTCCCGGCCCCAATGCCGTACCGTATCGCCCGGGCAGGTTATCAGGCAGCGGCCACAACTCGGCCCATGGCACAGCGCCTGCTCCATTCTCCGATCGGGTTTCACCTCGACCGAGCAGAGGATCGCCGTCAGCATCACGCGCGGTCCGAACTCGGGCGTCAACAGCTGGAGATTGAGCCCCAGGGTGCCCAGTCCCGCCTCCACGGCCGCGTGCGGCAGGGACAGGAGAGGCGTCATGTGTTCCTCCGGCCGGCCCGAATAGCGCCACGGGTCGACGTGGCTGGGCGGCACGATGAGCGCCGGGTAGCCCTGATCCTCGAGCCACAACACGAGTTCGAGGCCGATTTCCTCGAGCGCGGTCATGGTCAGCTCGTCGTTGTAATATTTATGGCGTTCGTCCCAGGCCAGGAGGCGCGTGGTGCCGCTGCTAAGACGCTTGGCCAGGACGATGACCCGGCCGGCATCATGATCGGTAATGTCCGACGGCCGGCGCGGGTCGGCGGGATCGGGCGGATTCGCGTCCATCTCGGCGCCGTCGGCAATGCCCACGAGGTCCGCGCCCAACGCCCGGGCCTTGGCCTTGATACCGTCCGCGCTAAGCGGTGTTTGAAAGGCGGAGACCATCGTTGCTTCCGGTACCGGCGACTAGTCCGACGCGCCGGAAAGTGCTTTATCGGCGCGCTCGACCTGCTGCTTCTTGAAGGCCTGCAGCTGCCGCGCGACGATGCCCTTGTAGCCGTCGGGGCCGACCCAGCGGACGTTCCAGTCATCGAGCCCGGCGATCTCGCCCCCCTCCCGGCGCGTCTCCTTGAATTCCTTCGCTTTTGCGACCTTTTCCGGCGTCTTCTCGGGGATCGTCTTCTGCGGCCCGGCCAGATGCGCGTGGTAATCGTTGCCCACGGGACAGACGGCGAGGCACCTGGGACAATCGCCGAACGAGCCCACGACCCGCAGCAGCCCCTGCCAAAATCCAAACACGTCGCGCGAGGCGATCATCGCCTTCTTGTTCTCGTGGTCCGCGTCGATGAAGCGATCGAAAAACGCCGTGATGGTCCCGTAGCCGAACTCCTGCGCTTCGGTGGCGCAGGCGCGTTTGTCGATGCCGAAATGCCGCACGGCGTCGGACGGGCAGGAATAGAGGCAGCGCGAGCACGATTCCCCGATGCATACCTGCTCGGTCATGATTTCGTCGGGCTCGAGCTCGAGCTCGGTGAGAACGCCGGTAAGATAGACCCTGGGCCCGAACTCCGGCGTCAGGATATTGACTTCCAGCCCGAATGTGCCGAGCCCCGCCTCGATCCCCAGATGCCGGGTGCTGAGCCGGCCGTAACTCGCCCGCTTGAGGTTCCAGTCCGTCTCCTGGGCGGCGGTTACGAAACTTGGATGGCCCTCGCGTTCCAGCGCTTCGGCCAGCCGGGCGGCGATCCTGTCCATCCGGCGCAGCACCAGCATGTCCATATACTGGACCGGTATGTTGGATTTGCAGCGGAACGCCGCCACCGGGATGCGGCAGACGATGACGATCACGCTTTTGCAGTATGGCGATATCCGGTCCGGCGTCTGTGGCCAGCGCGGGTCGGGCGGAAAGGCGTTCAGCGTTTCGGCCCCGGCGATGCCGACAAGATCGGCGCCCAACTCCTGGGCAAGCTTTTTAACGTCGGCGGATTTCATTGCACCAGCCTCGGCGTTTCGGAGCCGATCACGCGGGCGAGCGCGGTGCCGATATCGCGGTGCAGCACGATATTCGCCAGCGCGTCGAGCGGTGTCGGCTCGCCGTTGAGAATGACCAGCGTGGCGCCGTTCCAGCGGGCCTTCTCGGGTAATGATGCGGCGGGATACACCACAAGGGAAGAGCCGATGGCGATGAACAGATCGCAGTTCAGCGATTCGGCCTCGGCCCTAAGCATCTCGTCCCGCGGCATCGGCTGGCCAAACGAGATCGTCGCGGCCTTGACGATGCCGCCGCAAGCGCGGCAAACCGGCAGGCCGCCGTCGGCCTCGAACGCCGCCTTGATTGGCGCCAATTCGTAGCGTTCGCCGCAATCCAAACAAGCCGCATAGGTGGTGTTGCCGTGCAACTCGATGACCGTCTCCGCCGGCACGCCCGATTTCTGATGCAATCCATCCACGTTCTGGGTGATGACGCTCGATACGCGCCCGTCGTCGACCATTTTCGCGATTGCCGCATGCCCTTCATTGGGCTCGGCTTGCTGTATGACAGGGTCGACCGCGAACTTGCGCCGCCAATATTCGCGCCGCATGTCTTCCGAAGCGATGAAATTCTGAAACTCGATCGGGCGGTATTTGGTCCATAAACCGCCCGGACCGCGGAAATCCGGGATACCGGAATCGGTACTGATACCCGCTCCGGTGAATAGGACAATGCGCCTGGCGGCCGTAAGTGCCGAGCCGAACTGGTCGAGCGCATCGTCGTTTCGAGCCATTTCCCGCCTCCAGGCGATGGGCTCTCCGCGGCGCCCATCCTTTCGCGTCGAAATACTAGGTGGGCAGGCGGCGAAAGACAATCCGGCCCAGGTCGACAACATGCGCCGGCCGCCGCTTTTTCGTTAAGTCTTTGTTAAGCATACATGCATCACCATCGGGCGCAGACTGCGGCGTTCTCACACCGGCGGATTTCGGACGTGTCAGAGCCCGAGGACAAATCACTCCCCACCCGCACAGTGCCGCGGCAGGAGGCCGGCGGAGGCGAAGGTGTGGGCGAAATTGACCTTGCCGCCGCGCTGAAATACGAGCCGGGGGGCGGTACCGCTCCGCGTATTGTCGCCAAAGGTAAAGGAGAAGTTGCCCGGAAGATCATCGAGTTGGCTAAAGCGAGCGGCATTCCCATCCGCAAAGACGCGGATTTGGCCGGGTTGCTGTCCGCGATCGAACTCGACGATGAAATCCCGTTGGAGGCCTTTGCCGCGGTCGCCGAGATTTTGGGCTTTATCTATCGGGCGAACCGCGGCGCTCCATCCTCGGAGACCGAACGACAGGAGCCGTCGGAGGATCAACAGTGAACGAGCCAAATGAAATTCGACGATATCTGGAAACCACCGCCCAGCGCGTCGCCGCCGCTCGCCGGCTGGTCGCGGCGGAACAATCCGTCGACTTGTCGGGCCTCGAACAAGAGGTGGACGGCGTTTGCGGCGCCATCCGAGTCTTACCGGCGGAAATCCAGGCCGATTTCAAACTACCTCTGGTCAATCTGGTCGACGAACTCGATAAATTGTCGAACGATTTGCGCATGCAGCACGCCAAGCTCGAAAAAGGCCTCAGGGCGATCTCGACCGGGAGTCAAGCCTCGAAGGCCTACCGAAAAGGAGCGGCGGCGCGTGGGAAATAGAAGGCTCGGCGGCAAAAAAATGTGCGAATCGCTCGGATAGAGCGGGTGTAGGAGAGTAAAGCAAAAATGGAATTCGAGACATATCTGCGGTTCGTGCTGGCGCTGGTTTTCGTGCTGGCGCTTATTGGCCTGCTGGCCTGGGTAGCGCGCCGATACGGATTTGGCGGCCGCTCGACTGGCCGCGCCGGCCGAGAACGCCGTCTGGATATCGTGGAAACCCGATCGGTCGACGGAAAGCGGCGGCTGGTTCTATTGCGGCGCGACGATGTGGAACATCTGGTCATGACCGGCGCAAATTCCGAAATATTGATCGAACAGGGCATAACCGGATCTGCATCGACCGGTGCCGGCGCTGGTTCCGCGCCGATGGCCGGGCCAGAAACGGCGTCCGATACGGCGGACAGGTCACGCAGCGAAAAGTCCGCCAGTCTATCCGGCAATCCCGCGGTATTTAAGGACGTAGTCGCCAAATCGCTTTCCAAGAGCAAGCGTCGGCGCGCGGCCAAGGCATGAGAACTCTTCGTCTGCTATTTGTGGCTTTGATCGCGCTTGCCGGCGTGGCCTTGCCGGCGGGCGCCGAATCGCTGACCCTCGATTTTGGCGACGGCGGTTCGTTGACCGGCCGCATCATTCAGCTCATTGCCTTACTCACGGTCCTCAGCCTGGCGCCATCGATCCTGGTTATGGTGACGTCCTTCACCCGTATCGTGGTTGTCTTGTCGTTCCTGAGAAGCGCCCTCGGCCTGCAACAAACGCCCCCCAACGCCGTGCTTATCAGCTTGGCGCTGTTTCTCACCGCTTTTGTAATGGCGCCAGTGGTAGAGGAAGCCTACGCGCGCGGCGTCGCCCCCTTGATCCGCGAAGAAATAAACGAGCAGCAGGCGTTCGACCGCACTATGTCACCAATTCACGAATTCATGATGGGCCATGTCCGCGAACAGGATTTGGCGCTTTTCATGAATTTGGGCGACATCGAAGCGGCCGAGCCCGCCGATACGCCCCTCAGCACCCTCATTCCGGCCTTCATGATCAGCGAGTTGCGCCGCGCCTTTGAGATCGGGTTTCTATTGTTCGTGCCATTTCTCATCATCGACATGGTGGTCGCCTCGATCCTGATGTCGATGGGCATGCTCATGCTGCCTCCGATCACGATATCGCTGCCATTCAAATTAATTTTCTTCGTATTGGTGGATGGCTGGTATCTGGTCGCCGGTAGCCTCGTCCGCAGCTTTGGCGGATAGCGGGCGATGTAACAAGGCGCCAATCGCCTGAATGTCGGGCGCGCACCGACTGTCCTGAGTTTGATCGGTATTAATTGATTGCGCTAAGGCCCGAGGTTTGCAGCCGCTCGCGGTAATTGGCCATAAAGGCCTGGAACCGGTCCACTTCGGCAATCTTCTGCGCGATGGATTCGTAGTCGAACGCGACGCCACGCTGTATCTCGGTCGCGATAACCCGATAAGCATCGGAATAGGGCCCGCTCTCCATCGCCGCATCGAAGCGACGCCGCATCTCGGCGAGCTCGGCGGAATTACCGGTCAAGGCAAGTGCAACGGCCCAACGAAGTACCAACCGGCTGTTCGACTCGCTGAATTTTTCCTCGCCGTCCGGAATTTCGACGCTTTCCACGAGCCTCGCGAGCACTTTCGCCGCCTCGGCCCAATTCTGCTCGCGCCAATGAATGTCCGCCCTCAGAAGGTCCGCATCCCGCGCCTGGTCCCCGGCGATGAGGCTCATCGCTCTCTCGTTCTGGCCAAGCGCGGACAATGCCCGCGCCTGCAGCCACCGGCGTTGGGTCGCAAGATCCAAGGGCATGTCCGGAATAGAGGTTGCTTCCAGGGCGTTGAGGGCCTCGCCTGGATTTTGATCCAAAAGATAAACCAGCGCCAGGCGAGCCCCGACCCGCGCTTTCTCGTTGCCGCGCAGGCGACTGGCAATCTGATCCGCCAATAGCTCGCCCGCACGACTCAGCAAATCGACCGCAACCAGCCGATCCGCGAGTTTTTCGATCATTACGTTTCCACGGGAGCCTTTTGGGACCAACTCCCGGAACCCCTGGAATAGCGCTAGCGCTTTGACCGGCGGCATATCGTCGGCTGCGCCGTTGACGAATAGCCGGGTGAAGGCATTTTGCATGTCGTCGACAAGCTGCCGGTCCCGGGCAAGCCCAGGGTAATATTTCATCGCCCGCCGCATGGTATCGAATCCGCGCCTGTAGTCGTTTTTGTCGAGATACAGCCGGCCGAGCAGATGAAGTACCGAAAATTCAAGCGCGTCGCCGCGCCATGCAAAGCGAAGGCGGTCCATTGTGGCAATGGCCTCGTCGACATCCTTGAGTTTGCCATGCGACCGCAGCTGGTCGATACGCGCGATTTCAGCTTTGATTCGGCCAGGCCCCGTGGCGGTCTTGGCCACATTCTCCCACAGGGCAAGCGCCGCATCCGTTTCGCCAGCCTGTTCCAATACCCGGCCCTGAAGGTACTGCATTTCGTATCGATCGTTACGCGACAGCTTTGAATCGGCAAGCATATTTAAGTAGGCGCGGACGCGGTAAATGGTCCCTGCCGCCAATTCCGCTTCAGCGGCTAACAGTCCGAAGCGGACCTTAAGGCGCGGCGGATAATAGCGAAGCAAACCCCGCGCCCTCCCGAAGTGCGCGACAGCCGCCCGCCATTTCCGCTGGGTCGACGCAAGAGCGCCACGCCACAGCGCGACCTCGGGCTCGTCATCGAGAGTCCGGTGAGCCAGATCGTCGGCGGCTCCGTCAAGATCGTTCGTCAACAGACGCGCGGCACCTCGCAGCGCGCGCACCGCCGGGTCATCGATAAACTCTTTGTCGTCGCTCTCGGCGCGGCGCAGCAGCCCCAAAGCATCGACAGCGTATCCTTGGCCGAAATAAAACCGTGCCAACGCGAGCCGCCGGGGATTTCGATCCGCGTCGGACGCCATAATTATGGCCGATTGCAGTCGTTGGCGGGCCGAGAAGAACGATTCGTATTCCGCTCCACCGACCTCGTTCCCCCAAGCGGCAAAATCGAAAATAGTCGCCGCGGTGCTTTTACCCCGCTTTTTGCGGAAGCCAGCATTCTTGTTACCGGAAAGTCGCAAACCACGACCGCTCCCCACCACCACGCCATCCATGGCACTCTGGACCTGGACCGCGTCCGAATGAGCTTCGACGACTACGCCCTGAGATGTCGACAGCAGCCGAAACTCTGCGAATTCGCGCTCGAGTTCGACCCCGAGACCCGGTGCGGTAACGGGCACCACGAAAAGACTATCGCCGACCTCGGGATCGACAATTTTCACGACCGACGCGCTCGCGCCGGCCCTAAGCAACACTTTGGCCCCTTTAGCGGCGTGCGGCCGCGGCGACACCACGATGGCGGTCTTCGGCTGCCGCGAGCGTTCTTTCACCTCGACGATCCACGACCGACCGTTTCGGCGAAGCACCGGGTTTAGGCTACGCGCCGCCGATAGCCGGATAACCACGTTCCTGTCGTGCTCGATCCTCTCGATGGCAAAATAGGCGCCGCCCAATTCGCTTCGTATGGAGTCGAGGCTTGGGGCGATGGATGACGAAAAGACGAGCCATATGTGCCGGCCCCGGCGAAACACGGCCATTGCGACAGGCGCCGGCCATTCGAACCGCATTGTCAGGTTATTGCCCGAACGCGACGCGACCGCCCGTGGCGCATCGCCCGAGCCGGGCTCCGGCTGGCTCGGTAGGGCGGCGTCGGCGACGCCACCGCTCGGCGCCGTTGCGGCCCTTCCCTTGCCCGTCGCATGGTCCACCCCCGAATCGGCTGGTGCGGCGGCGGGATTACCGGCTCCAACGGGCGGCGGTTGAGGCGCGGCCAATTCCTCGATCTTGTGACGCGGAGGTACTGAAATCCGGTCTACTTCGTTTTGCGAGGGCGCCTGGGTTTTCGCGGCGGCGGACGTGCGGTTATCGGCGTTCGTCGATTTGGCCGAGGATTTGGGTGCTGTATTGGAGGCACTTTTCGGGGCCTTCCTGGCTTGTTTTTTGGGAGCCGAATCGGCGCGTGCCGACCGCTGACGGCGATCCAATATGTCGATTACCACGATACCCCCGCTCCGATAATGGCGCAGGCGCTGGCTGGCCGGGAAGCGGATTTTGACGACGAGATTTTCCGATCCGGGAATTTCGGTGACCTTGATCCCGACGCGCTGGAGGTCCACGACGAATCGGGAAAGGTCATACCGCCCCGGTCGGCCGAACCATACGGTCGCGGTCCCGTTCTTATTGACCAGCCGATACTTAACGGCGCCCGCCCACTCAAAGACGATTCGCCGGAATCCCTTATGCTGACCGAATCGGGTCTTAATTCGCGGAACGACCGGCGCCGTTGCCTGTTGTACGGGAGCCTGTTGTACGGGCGGCTCAACCGTTGCTCGATTCAGGGGAACCAGGTTCAGCGGCGCGGCCGGTTTGGCCGTTGTGATTTCAGCACGCGCGCCATGCCCATCGGCGACCGCGAAAACCAATGCGGCGACAAGCAGAAATATCCCCATACCAAAGCGATACGCGGGTCCGGCAAGCACGGAGGTACTGCGTGGCGTGCCCGAGCGCGACGCGGCGGAACTGTCCGGCCTGGGCTCGGGTTTCGCCTTCGGCCTCATCGTGCTCCCCTCAGTCGCCGCCCAACAGGGCGTCGATGTCTTCTTGTGAAATCCCTTCGCCGGCGAGTTGGGGCCCATTCAAAAGACTGGCTTCGCCGTCCGTTTGCTCGCCGTCCTCCGCAGTGGCATTCGTGGGCGGATTGTCGGCGCCGGCAAACTCCGCGCCAAACGCGTCGACCAGCGCGTCGACCTTCGACTCGATGCTCTTGAGGGCCGCGACGACCTTGCCGATGCGCTGTCCGGTGACGTCCTGGAAATTGCAGGATTCATAAATTTTTGTCACGGCGGCGCTGATTTTCTCGCCGCATTCCGGCGTCATAGAGGAGATTTGATCCTCGATTAATTCGGCCGAATCGAGAATGGCGCCGGTCGCTTCCTCGGTCGCGGCGATTATGGCGTCGAGTTCGTCGGTCGCCGTGGGGATATGCCGATCGCTAATTTCGTCGGGCCGAATTTGGGCGATTTCGGCTTTAGCGTGGCGAATGAATTGCGCCAGCGACTCCAGCTCGCGATAGAGTCGCATGTTATCGAGCGAAACATCGCCGTGCATGCTATCGACAACGGTCTCTACGATCGACGCGATTTCCTCGCGCCGACTCGCGGCGTCCCGTTTGTTTCCGAAGGCCGAAGGCCGGTCCGTGAGATGCGCCCGCGCGTGCCGCTCCGGCATGACGTCTCCGTCAGAAGTTTCCGATGACGGCCGTCAGCTTGGTCTTGAGGGTCTCGGCGTTGAAGGGCTTGACGATGTAGTTGCTCACGCCGGCCTGCTTGGCGGTAACGACGTTCTCCGTCTTGCTTTCGGCGGTCACCATGATGAACGGGGTCTCTTTCAGACCATTATCGGCCCGCACCTCCTTGAGGAGTTGCAGGCCGGTCATCGGCTCCATGTTCCAGTCCGAAATGACCAAGCCATACTGCCGTTCCCGCATCTTTTGCAGCGCGGCGCTACCGTCGGTGGCCTCATCGACATTTTCAAAGCCGAGTTGCTTCAGAAGATTTCGGATGATCCGAAGCATGGTTTTGTAATCGTCGACGACCAGGATGGACATGCTCTTATCGACGGCCATGGGGTGCTCCAGTTTTCTAATTCTGTGGCAGAGGATGGTTGTTGGATTTCGCAGGTAAACTACGGTTACTCGGTTAATATTCAGTAAATTGGCGGCTTTCCAGGCGTCGGCCGGTACCGAAATTTCGTGAATCAGCGTCCCGGGATCGCGTCGGCCCGACTGCGCCGAGCCAACTCCACCGTCACCTCCTTGGCCTTGGACGGATCCATCGCCGCAAGGATGGGAGCGCTTTTCGCTTCTTTCATGCGGCGGATCACTTCAAGCAGGATATCCAGGTCGAGCCGCGCGAATATTCGGGCGGCGTCCTTGGCCTTCATTTTCTCATAGATTTTTACGAGGCTCTTCATTTGCGGTTCCGTCTTTTCGTCGCGCTTCTTGATTTTCGAATTCAGGCTTGCCTGGAGCGCCTTAAGCTGAGTGATCTTCTCCTCAATCCGCTTCTCGGCTGCCTTTAGAAGGCCAGCGCGCATGTCGATGTTGCGTTCGCGCTGATCCAGCTGCTTTCGCCGTTTCGACAATTCTTGAAGGACCTTGAGCTCGGCCTCGGTCAACTCGTCCGGATCAAAATCGCGTTCCGCGGATTCGCTTGTCTTGGCGCCTTGGTTTTTCGGGTTTCTGCCGGCAGCCGCCTTTTTCGTGGGTTTGCTTGCCCGCTTCCGAGCGGAATTCGTACCCGCCGCCGAATTCGAGGCCGCGGATGACCTGGCGCGATCGCCGGTCGACGCTTGCTGCGCCAACGACGAACTGCCCATTTCAATCTCCAGCCGATCCCAGAATCCCCCTACCCGCACCGAAAGCAGCAGCGCGGCCGCGAATATGGTGGCTGGCAATAATCTCATGCGAAATTTCATGGCAGCCAACTCAGCGTACAGTCTTCAAAGCCTGCAAAAGCTCGTTCTCCGCCCGCGACCGACCAATGTCCGTACCGCCATTTGCGCCGCGTGCGGCTTCGCCAGATTTCACAATCCCGGTAGGTTGTGGTTGCCGCGCCTGTCGAGAAGATTGGGCCTCGCCGGCGAGCCGGTCAGCCAGTTCCTCGCCGCGTTGCAAAAGAAACTTCAGATCGTCGGCCAATTCCTGGCCCTTTTGGAGTTGCTGATTGAGCTGCTGCCGGTTCAGGTTTCCATTGCCCGCGCTGGCTACGGCCTTGACCCGCGCCAGCAGCGCCTCGGTCGCGGACGCGGACTCGTTGAAGCTCTCGATCAGTCCGGAGAACTCGCTCTGCGATTTCCGAAAGGTGCTTAGGCGCCGATTTAGGATAGCGGCGTAAGCAATTGTCATTACGAGAAGAACGATAATGGAAGCGTCGAGGATCAGGGAGAGACTCATGCGCCTTCTTCCTTTTGCGTGAAGAACTTCTCACTGATCTGCACGGCGATGTGATGGTTCACCTGCCCCATCTTTCCCCGAAACAAGGTGACCTCGCCACAGCGCAGATCGACGGGGGACATTGGCCCCGCGTTGAGCATGAGCCGGCTACCGACGCTCCAGTTGAGGACCTCGTTCAGAGACAGGAGCTGCTGATCCACAACCGCTTCGATGGGCACGTCGGTGCGCCAAAGCTCGCTGGCGAGATGGCCCTCCCAAATCGAGTCGCGGCCAAATTTTTCGCCCAAGAACATTTGCAGCAGCAGTTCGCGCACGGGCTCCAGCGTCGCGTAGGGCAAAAGCACTTCCATGCGCCCGCCCCGGTCCTCCATGTCGATCCGCAATCGGGCCACGACCGCCGCGTTCGCCGGCCGGGCGATGGTGGCGAAACGTGGATTGATTTCCAGCCGGTCGAATGTGAAGTCGATGCTGGCGAGCGGCTCGAACGCCGCGACCATGTCGGTCAGAACGACGGCGATCATGCGCTCGACCAGGCTGCGTTCGATGGTGGTGTACGGACGACCTTCAATCCGCATTGGCGCGGTGCCGCGGCGGCCGCCGAGCAGCACGTCCACTACCGAATAGATTAGCGAGCTGTCGACCACGATGAGACCATAATTGTCCCACTCCTCGGCCTTGAATACGCCGAGCATCGCCGGCAACGGAATTGAATTTAGATAGTCGCCGAACCGGATCGAGGTCATGCTGTCGAGCGAAGTCTCGACGTTGTCCGAGGTGAAATTCCGCAGGCTTGTCGTCATCATTCGAACCAGGCGGTCAAATACGACCTCCAGCATCGGCAGGCGTTCGTAGGCGACCAACGTGCTGTTGACGATCGCCTGCATGCCCTCGCCGGCGCCGCTCTCGTCGGCCTGATCGCCGAACCCCAGGAGGCTGTCGATTTCGTCCTGATTGAGGACGCGAGCGCCGTGCGGATCCGCGGCTGGCGATTCGCCGCCAGCGCCATCGCCGCCGCCATCGGAATCGCCGTCCGAATCGCCGTCGGAATCGCCGTCGCCATCCTCGTCATCGTCGGCCATTGCCGCCCATTCGGCGGCCATCGCATCTTGGTCGACGTCTTCGTCGTCGTCTTCGGGAGGAGGTACCATACGCCCAACATTCCTCGGGTTTATTGAATCAACATTTCCTTAAACAGCACGTCGTGCACCTTTGCCGGCGCAGCCGCCACGCTGACGCGCGTCAATAATTCCTC
The DNA here is from genome assembly GCA_965372875.1 of uncultured Alphaproteobacteria bacterium. Lineage (GTDB taxonomy): Bacteria > Pseudomonadota > Alphaproteobacteria > CBDVDY01 > CBDVDY01 > CBDVDY01. The sequence continues at coordinate 13,559 of CBDVDY010000012.1, forward strand.
CCGCAGGCGGTAGAGGCCGGCCGAGCCTTGCAAATCCTCGACCCTGAGTTCCCGTAGATAGACCTGAAAATTGTCGATTATCCTGGGAAGGATCGTCTCGAGCCGCGGGATGTCATCCGGATCGGTGAGTTCCAGGCTGACGCTGATCTTGAGGTAATGGGTTCTGCGGCCGGCGCCGCTCAAATTCACCAGCATCTCCGGCAGGTCGTAATAGACGACCTCTTCCGGCTCCGCTGGTTCTTCACTCCCCACCGCACCGCCCTCTACGCCCAGTATTTCGTCGAGAGCTCCGGACACAAAGGCGCCACCCGCGCCGCCAATTATAAGGAGAGCCGGTAGGACGAACTTGAGGATGAGGACCTTGCCGGCCAGCTTTTTCTTGCCGGATTCGGCCTCGGAAGAGTCCTCGTCGTCAAATTCTTCTGCGTTGTCTGGGTTGGCCTTTTCCTGGTCGTCCACGGCCATTCGGACTGCTCCTGCTGCATTTTTCTACAATTGTAATGATTGCCGAAGGCTATCCGAGCGAGGTTAACAATGGGTGAAACGCCGGCGCCAATCCCGGCTCACAGCGGCCAAAACCCTGCAAAACCGAGTGCCGGCAACATCTGCCGGGCAAAGCCTGCCGCCCCGCGCAACAATGTTGCGTAGGAGTCCTCCTCGAACCGCCCAAGCCATTGGTTTGACAACAGGTAGGCCGTGGCATGCGCCGTGCATCGGCTGCCGTGAGTTTCGATTCAATGCGGGAGATCACGAACCGATATGGAAGCAGCCCATTCAGTCATCTGGCAGCAAACCACGCTCATGCGGCGGATGGACATAATCGCCGACAACGTGGCCAATGCGTCGACCCCCGGCTTCAAGGCGGAAATGATCGGTTTCGCGACCCGGTACGCCGGCACCGGGCACGGAACCCGCTTGATTCAGGAGGTCGCCCAGGCCCGCGATACCCGCGAAGGCGCCTTTACGCAGACGGGCAATCGGCTCGATCTCGCCATCAAGGGCGAGGGCTACTTTGCCGTAAAGACCCCACTTGGCGAGCGCTTCACCCGGAATGGCCGCTTTTTGCTCGACACCGACGGTCAATTGACCACCTCGCAGGGTTTTCCGGTGCTCGGTGACGACGGACAACCGATCGTCTTTGCGCCGACGGAAGCCGATATCCGGATCGACACGGACGGAACCATTTCGACGGAAAGTGGGCCGGTGGGCACGATCGGCGTCGTGCGCTTCGCCGACGATCAGGCCCTGGTGCGGACACAACAGGGCTTCTTTGCCGGCGAAGCGGAGCCGGAACCGGCCGTCGAAGCCCGAGTAATGCAAGGCGTCATAGAGGAATCCAATGTCGAATCAGTGGTCGAAATCACCCGCATGATGCAAGTGCTTCGCGATTTTCAAAGTGCTCAAAAGGTCGTCGATAGCGAGCACTCGCGCACGCGGCGGATGATCGAAGTTCTGACCGGTGCCAGGTAACAAGAGGACGTAAACCATGAGAGCCCTCAGCATAGCCGCGACGGGAATGCTCGCGCAGCAACTCAACGTCGAGATCATATCGAACAATATCGCCAACATGAACACGACGGCCTACCAGCGCCGCCGCGCGGAGTTCGCTGACCTCCTGTATCAGAACGTGCGCCGCGTTGGGTCGACTTCTTCCTCGTCCGGCTCCATCGTCCCCTCGGGTGTACAGGTGGGATTGGGTGTCCGCACCGCCGCCACCTACCGCATCACCGAGCAGGGCAATTTGATCTCCACCGATAACCGCTTGGATATCGCGATCCAAGGCGAGGGTTACTTTCAGGTAACGCTGCCAAGCGGCGAGAACGCCTATACCCGTGCCGGCGCCTTCCAATTGAGCCCGCAGGGCGAAATCGTCACCGTCGATGGCTATACCGTTCTTCCCGGCATCACCATCCCGGCCGACGCGATCGGAGTGACCATAAACCCGGAAGGTCAGGTTCTTGTGAGCCTTTCCGGGCAGGTGACGCCAAGCAATGTCGGACAGTTTCAACTTGCCACTTTTGCCAACGACGCCGGCCTCGAGGCAATCGGTGACAATCTCCTGCTGGAAACGCCGGCGTCCGGTCAGGCGAACACCGGCGTGCCCGGCGCCGCGGGATTCGGAAAAGTCTCACAGGGCTTCCTGGAGACCTCGAACGTCAACGTCGTCACCGAAATCACCAACCTGATTAGCGCGCAGCGCGCCTATGAAATGAATTCCCGGGTGATCGAGACCGCCGACCAAATGATGTCGACGCTCAACCAGATTCGATAGGTGAGAAATGATTGGAAGGTTTTGCTCCACGGTCCTGGTCGTTCTGGCTCTCGCCGGCGCGGCCTCGGCGGAAGAACTAAGGCAGGCGGTCAGGCTGGTCCCGAGCGTCACGGTCAACGGCGACGTCGTGCGGCTCGGAGATATATTTCATAATATTGGCAAAAAGGCGGATATCGCCGTCGCCTATGCGCCGCGGCACGGATCCCGCGCGGTGTTCGACGCGACGTGGCTTTCGCAAGCGGCCCGGGTATACCGGCTTCGCTGGCGCTCTGGTTCGCGCTTCGATCGTGTCGTGGTGGAACGAGCGAGCCAGACGATCGATAAGACGCTGATCAAAGCAGCGGTACTCGACGCTCTCGCCGATCGCGGACAAGAAGGCGAACTGCGGATCGAACTGGACAACCGGTCGCTATCCTTGTTCCTGCCGCCTGAAGCCACGCCGACGGTCGCGGTCAAGGACTTCCGACTCAACGGTCGGGATGGGCGGTTCACCGCCACAATTGCCGCGCCGGCGGACCAACCGATAACCGAACGAACCATCCATGGCAGGTTTTACGCGGTCATCGCGATTCCCGTTCTCGGCCGCCGCCTGGGACGCGGCGAAGTCGTGTCCGAGGACGATATCGAGTGGATTAAAATCGCGGCCAAACGCATTCAGCGCGATGTGATCACCGAGGCGGATCAGCTGGTCGGCATGGCTCCCCGGCGCTTCCTGCGGCCACGCTCGCCCATTCGCGCCGCTGATGTGCGGCGGCCGGTTCTGATCTCGAAGGGCAGTACCGTCACCATGATCGTGCGCACCCCGCTGATGACGTTGACGGCCCGGGGCAAGGCTGTTCAGAGCGGGAGCAAGGGTGACCTCATCCGCGTGATGAACACACGAAGCAGAAAGATCGTCGATGCTGTTGTCGTCGACGGCGGTACGGTTCTCGTCCGAAGCGTCGGTCCGCTGGCCGCGCGATAGACCGGCCGGGAAAGGAGTAAAAAAATATGAGCGGCAATCGCCGAAACGTATTTCTTATCGCCGGAACACTGGCCGGGCTGGCGCTGGCGAGCAGCGGGTGCACCACGTTCGATCGCTTGGCGCAGGCCGGCGAAAGCCCGCCGCTGACCCGGATACAGAACCCGAAGGCGGCGCCCAACTATCGGCCCATAAGCATGCCCATGCCGTCGCCGAAGGCGGTTACCCGCGAGCCGAACTCTTTGTGGCGCACCGGGTCCCGCGCCTTTTTCAAGGATCAACGGGCCACCGATGTTGGCGACATAATTACGGTGGTCATCGATCTCAGCGAGAAGGCTATACTCGCCAACAAGACCATCCGAACCCGGGTCAACGCGGAAGACGCGACCGCCGGCGCATTACTTGGCTACGAGGCCGGTCTTGCCAACCTTCTCCCGGAAGAAGTCGACAACACCGATCTCTTCGACATCGACTCCTCCAGCCGCTCCGAAGGCAACGGTACGATCGACCGAAAAGAGGAAATTAAGTTGACGGTCGCCGCGATCATCACCCAGGTTTTACCGAACGGCAATCTGGTTCTTCACGGCCGCCAGGAGATCAGGGTCAATTTCGAGGTGCGCGAGCTGCAAGTCGCCGGAGTCATCCGGCCCGCCGACATCACCTCGACCAACACGATCTCGTTCGACAAGATAGCGGAAGCCAGAATCGCCTACGGCGGCCGCGGCCATATCGCCGATATCCAGCAGCCGCGCCTGGGTCAACAGATGTTCGACATAATCTTCCCGTTCTAGGCCTGGCATCGGAACAACAAAGGCCGACGCCAAATGGTGTCGGCCTTTTTTTTGCTCTGGCCGCAACGCGAGCGGCCGAGGCGGCTATCGTACCGAGCCGGCAATTGTACACGCTTGGAGAAGCGTCAATCGTCCCGGTAGGTCTTTTCCAGCCTTTCGTGGCGTTCCTGCGCTTCGACACTCAGTGTCGCAATCGGACGGGCCTGCAGCCTACCGAGATGAATCGGCTCCATGGAATCTTCGCAGTATCCGTACGAGCCATCCTCGATACGGCGCAACGCCGTCTCGATTTTTTGTAGGAGTTTTCTTTCGCGGTCGCGCGTCCGCAGTTCGATCGAACGCTCGGATTCAAGAGACGCCCGGTCCGCCATGTCTGGCTCTTGCAGCGTCTCCTCCTGCATATGGCTCAGGGTCTCGGAGGAATCTTTCAGTATCTCGTCCCGCCAACGCATCAACTTCCGACGGAAATACTCCGCCATCATGGAGTTCATAAACGGTTCATCCACCGACGGAATGTAGTCTGGCGGCAGCAAAGGCGATGAGTCGCTCACCGAATACCCCCCTATTCGTTTTGTTGGCGCGGAATATATTTTGAACCTCGCGTCGCCGCAAGAGCGAGATTGAATACCGGCGCAATTAGCCACATTTTGGGGGTCCGACACCCGCCGCCCCCTATATCTTGATGGAAAGCTTGGCGAGCTCTACCTCCGCGCGAAGCTCGATCTGGTCGAGAACGTCGGAAAGGCGCCGATCCTGCACATTGACGCGCTCCGCCCGCACCAGACTTGTGAGCTCCCGCAACTTCTGTTTGGGCAGATGGCCCATCAATAATCCGTGCCGCAACTCGTCCAGCCGATCGAGGATGGCGTCGCCTCGCGCTTTGGCCCGCGCGGCGTCGAATGCCACGTCCGCCACCTCCTGAATTGCCAGCAGCGGATCGATCGCCACGGACGCGGCGGTGCCCGATACGCCCCCCGCCCCCCGGGTACCCTCGGCCAGATGCGAATCGAAGTTTTTCGACGACGACTTGTTTCGGCCCACTCGGCCTCGGCGCACGGCCGACGATCGCGCCGGGGCGCTGGGATCAATTTTCATGGTCTTCGACCACTCTCAGGCCCTTCGCACAAGTACACCGCCGGATGCTCGGTCTTTTACGTTAAAAACGCGTTAATCGAGCAACGAGGATTATAATATGTTTTTCAATGTGTTACGTAAATTTCCTGGTGTTATAAGCTGGCTTTTCGCTGGACGTGAAAAGATCGGCTGGTGATCTTCGGCCGCGACTTGAGGATCGAATGTCTTGGTCCAAACTTGCCGGAAGTGCGGCAATGGCTTGCCGCTCGGAGTACGGAGTCTGCCGGCTTGACGCGTTCAGCCTGCTCGCAACTCCTGCCGGCCGACCGTGACCGGCTCGAGAATTTCGAGCAGCGGACCCAGGTGGGATTCGAATTGTTTCCATCGCTGCACGGCGCCGCGATAGATCGGCTGGCGGACCTGCGAGGCGCTTCCGGTAAGGACAATCCGTTGCGTCCGGTCGAAGGACAGGCACGCGTCGTCCCAGGGAAGACCCAGAAAATCCAGTATTCGCCGGGTCTCCCGCTCCTGATCCGCCACCACGTTTTCGTAATTCACTTCGAGGATTGCTCCGGGCGGCAAAACCCGGCGCCAGTGCTCCATGAGGCGATCATGGAGGCGGTGATATCGGCCCAGATCCTTCAAATCATACGCGAACGGCTGTCCGTGATCGAACAGCCGCATATAGCAGGCGAAACAGGTGTCTCTGGGGTCCCGGACACAATGCACAAACCTGGCGTCCGGAAGAAGAAGATGCGCAAATCCGATTCTCAGGAAATTGCTCGGCATCTTGTCGGTGATACGACTGGCGTCGGGCGCGCTCGGCCGAATGTTCTCAACGTATCGCCGGCCGAGGCGGCTCAGATCGGCCGCCGATAGCTCTCGAACGGCATCCGGAAATCCACTGGCTGCGCCGGGGCCACCGTTCAGTTCGCGGGCGAGTTCAGCCAGGAACTTGCTTTCGCCGGCGCCGTGGACCCGCGGGTGGCTCGCCAGAATCTGCTCAATCAATGTCGTGCCCGAGCGCGGCATGCCGACGATGAAGACCGGGACAGACGATTCGCAGCCCGCATTGCCCTTCGCCGCGAGCAAGTTTTCGTCAAAGACCGCGGCAATGTGTGCCGCGGCCGCTTCCTCCGCGGCAACATCGTAGGACAGTGTTTGGCGCACCAGGCGATTGCCGCGCTGCAAATGCTCAAATGCGCGATCCTGATCTCCGGCCGCAATGTAGCTCTGCCCCAAGGCAAAGCTGAGATCGACGATCTGGGAGTCCGAACATGCCGCTTCTGAAATCAAGTTCTCCATCGCCTCGATCTCGCGGCCGTCGAACGTGTAGGTATTCATTTCCGCGAGATGACGGTACGCGACCGTCATCGCCGGATCGGCCTCGATCGCTCGGAGATACGAAGCCGCGGCGCCATCCAGATTTCCCGACGCCACCAAGGCATCGCCGAGACCGACATGCGCCTCTGGATCATTGGGGTCGATTTCGGCGGCTTTCTCCTGGGCGGTGATCGAGGCCTCGACCTTGCCCATGCGCAGCAGTATTTTTCCCAGGTTGTTGTGGCCGTGCGGATAGTCGGGGCGAAGCTCGACGACCCGACGGAACGACGCCAACGCCGTGTCCAAATCCTCTAGGGCGGCCGATGCAAAGCCAATACCATTGTGCGCGTCCACGTAATCGGGCTGGTTCGTCAGGGCGTCCCGGTACGATTCGACCGCGCCCTCGTTGTCACCCGTGTCGCGAAGCGCGTTCGCCAGATTGTAATGCGCGTCCGCGTATTCCGGCTGCAGCGCGATGGCCTTCCGGTACTCGGCGATCGCCTTTTCGGGAGCACCCGACTCGTATAATGCGCAGCCGAGGTTGAAACGGGCATCGAAATTCCCGGGATCGATTCGAAGCGCCCGGCCATGCGCCGTGATCGCGGCGTCATACCTATTCAATTTCGTGAGAATGCCGCCGCGCAGTGTGTGGAGCGACGGATTATTTTCCTGCTCGGCCAGCGCGCGCTCGATCAATTCCAGCGCGCGGTCGAAGTCGCCGCCCGCATACGCCAGATAGCCGAGCAGAAATAATGCGTCGACATTGCGGGGGTCGGCTGCGAGCGCTTGTCGATACGCGGTTTCCGCCTCGGCCAACTTGCCCTGACGTTGGAAATTGGCGCCCGCGGAAAGAAGCTCGATGACGGCAAGGTCGTCTTGCCGGCCGGCATTGATTGCACCGGTCGCCGGGGCCGTACGGCGCTTTTTCTTGGACAGTTTGGCGGCGTGGCGCCTCTGATTACGACTGGACAAACACTTCACTCCGCGCGCCAAAGTGTTGATGGATCGATTACTGCGACGGAAATCCGAGAGCTAGCCGAAAGGGTTCCGACATCAAGCATCCATTATTGGAGGACCATTCCCAAGGAGACGTTAACGAGCGGCGGCCGCGGTACCGGTGACGGACCGCGCGCGCTAGGTCAGATTCACGTGATCGGTAGTTGCGGCGGCAGATTTTATGAGCGAAATTCGCCGCATCGCAAAAAGAGCGGGCCGATGATGCGACGCACTACTCTCGTCTTGATTTTTCTGGTTCTGTCGGGCGGGGCTCGGGCCGATTACCCGGCCGCGGTCGACGCTTATAAGCGGAATGAATTCGCCGCCGCGGCGATCGAATTCCAGGCGCTCGCCGACCAGGGCCATGCAC
>CBDVDY010000013.1:0-21120 GCA_965372875.1 uncultured Alphaproteobacteria bacterium
GTCCATGATCCGGGTTATATGGCCCCGAACGGCACGGAGTCCACGGATAATGGGCGCGGCGGGGGGTCCTCTAGGGGCCCGGCCTCGCTTGACAGACCCCGGCCCCGACCCTACATTCCGCGGCAATCAAGGGATTGCTGTTTCCCTGTCCCCCGCGGGGGCCCGTCCGTCGGCGAGTATCGCTCACGGGCGCGGTTTTCGTTTGGGATCGGAGGCGGCAAGACCTCGTTCCCTCGCCCTTCGTCCTTCGACAAGCTCAGGATGAAGGGCTCGGGGTGAGGAGCATTGGTAAAAACCTCATGCTGAGCCTGTCGAAGCATGAGGGTTGCGAGACGGAGCGTAGATGTTCGAAAGCCTGAGCGGACGCCTCGGCGAAATCTTCGAGCGCCTGACCAAGCGCGGGGCGCTGGGCGAGGACGACGTCGAGACGGCTTTGCGCGAGGTGCGCGTGGCGCTTCTCGAGGCCGACGTGGCGCTGCCCGTGGTCAAGGACTTCATCGAGAAGGTGCGCGAGCGGGCCGTCGGCCACGAGGTGCTGAAGAGCGTCGCCCCGGGCCAGCAGGTGGTCAAGATCGTCAACGACCATCTCGTCGAGATGCTCGGCGAGGAAGCGTCCGAGCTCGAGCTCAAGGCGGCGCCGCCGGCGGCGATCCTGATGGTCGGGCTGCAGGGCTCGGGCAAGACCACGAGCTCGGCCAAGATCGGCCTGCGCCTCAAGGACCGCGCCAAGAAGAAGGTACTGATGGCCTCGCTCGACGTGCGCCGGCCGGCGGCGCGGGAACAGCTCGCGCAGCTCGGCGTGCAGGCCGGTATCGACACCCTGCCCATCGTTTCCGGCGAACCGCCGCTGGCGATCGCCAAGCGCGCCATGCAGAAGGCGCGGCTCGAAGCCTATGACGTGGTGCTGCTGGACACCGCCGGGCGGCTGCATATCGACCAGGAGCTGATGGCGGAGGTGGCGGAGGTCTCGGGCGCGGTGAACCCGGCCGAGACGCTGCTGGTCGCCGACGCCATGACCGGCCAGGACGCGGTCAACATCGCCAGGGAATTCAACGAAAAAATCGGCGTCACCGGCATCGTGCTGACCCGCGTCGACGGCGACGCCCGCGGCGGTGCCGCGCTCTCCATGCGCGCGGTCACGGGCCGGCCGATCAAGCTCATCGGTACCGGCGAAACCCTCGACGCGCTCGAGGCGTTTCACCCGGAACGCATCGCCGGGCGCATCCTCGGCATGGGCGACGTCGTCGGGCTGGTCGAGAAGGCGGCCGAGACCATCGAACGGGAAGAGGCCGAAAAGCTCGCCCGGAAGATCCAGAAGGGCAAGTTCGATCTCGACGACATGGCCAAGCAGTTGGGCCAGATCCGCAAGATGGGCGGGGTCGACGGGCTGGTGGGCATGCTGCCCGGCATCGGCAAGATGAAGAAGCAGATGGCCGAGGCCAACGTCGATCCCAAGATCCTGAGCCGCCAGGAGGCGATCATCTCCTCGATGACGCCGCGCGAGCGGCGCGCGCCGAAGATTATCCACGCCTCGCGCAAGCGGCGCATCGCCGCCGGCTCGGGCACCAGTGTGCAGGACGTCAACCGCCTGCTCAAACAGCATTTGGAGATGAGCAAAATGATGAAACGCGTCGGCAAGATGGGCAAGAAGGGCCTGATGCGGAGCGGCATGCCTCTGGGCGGGCCGCCGGGCGTGCCACCCATCGTCCCGCGCTGAACCCGGCGCGGGCGCACACGAGAGGAGAGCGAATTCGATGCTCAGTCACGTATCTGTTGGCGTATCCGATCTGTCCCGGGCGGCGGCGTTCTACGATGTGGTGCTGGCGACTCTCGGTGTCGGCCGGGTCCACGAGGTGGAAGGCGTCGCCGTCGGCTATGGCGAGAAGTATCCCGAGTTCTGGATCAACCCACCCCTCGACACCTCTCGCCCGGCCTCGGCCGGAAACGGCTCTCATGTGGGGTTCCAGGCCAAGGACCGGGACGCCGTGGAGGCGTTCTTCGCCGCGGCCATGTCCCGGGGCGCCACGGACGCCGGGGCGCCGGGACCGCGACCGAACTACGGTCCACAATATTACGGGGCCTTCGTCGTCGACCCCGACGGCAACAAGATCGAGGCCTGTTGCTTCGTCTCGGCTTGAACCGCCGGCGGCGCTCGTCCTGACCATCAAGACACCACCAAGGAGAAACAGCGAACATGTCACTCAAGATCAGAATGTCCCGGGGCGGCGCCAAAAAACGCCCCTATTACCGCATCGTCGCCACGGATTCGCGCAACCCGCGCGACGGCCGCTATATCGAGCGGCTCGGCTCCTACAACCCGATGGTACCCAGGGATCACCCGGAGCGGGTGACCCTCAAGGAGGAGCGCATCAAGTACTGGCTTGGCGTGGGGGCCACGCCCTCGGACCGGGTGGGGCGGCTGCTCGCCGCCGCCGGCCTGATGGAGAAGCCGGCGATCCCCACGCAGACCAAGAAGGACAAACCGCGCCCCAAGACCCTGGAGCGCATGAAGGCGGCCGAGGAAGCCAAGAAGGCGGCGGCCGAAGCACCGCCCGCCCCCGCCGAGGAAGTGAAACCCGAGGAAGCCGCTCCGGCCGAGGAAGCAAAGGCCGAGGAAGCCGCTCCCGCCGAAGAGACTCCAGTCGAGGAGGCGAAATCCGAGGAGGCTCCGGCCGAGGAGGCAAAATCCGAGGAGACTCCGGCCGAGGAGGCGAAAACCGAGGAATCCGCTCCCGCCGAAGAGGCTCCGGCGGAGGAAGCCAAATCCGAAGAGGCGCCGGCCGAGGACGCCAAGTCGGAAGACGCGGCGGAAACCCCGGCGGAGGAGACTCCGGCCGAGGACGCGGACAAAAAAGAGGGCTGAGCCGGAATCGCCCTTCCGGCGTTGGCTCCGGAGGAAGAGATGGCGGCACATCGCGATCTGGCCGAAAGGGTTTGTCTCGGCGCCATTGCCGGGGTTCACGGCGTGCGGGGCGCGGTGCGGATCAAGAGTTTCACCGCCGAGGCGATGGATGTCGCCGCCTATGGCGCGCTCACCGACGAGGCGGGAGAAAGGGAATTCATGCTGACCGTGACCGGCGAAAGCCGGGGCCAGATCATCGCCCGCATCGTGGGCATCGACGACCGGGACACGGCGATGGCGCTCAAGGGCACGCGCCTCTATGTCGCGCGGTCGCGCCTGCCGGAGCCCGAGCCCGACGAGTTCTATCACACGGACCTGATCGGCCTGGAGGCGATCGGCCCGGACGGGAAGCGGCTGGGCACGGTGCGCGCGGTGCATGATTTCGGCGCCGGCGGCCTGCTCGAGATCGGTCTCGATAGGGGCGGTTCGGTCATGCTCCCCTTCACCGCCGAGGCCGTGCCGGAAGTGGATACCGCGGCCGGCCGGGTCGTCGTGTCGCCGCCTACCGGGCTGCTCGACGACGAGCCGGAAGACGAGCGGAGTTGAAATGGCGAAGATAGCGCCGCGCTGGACGGCCACCGTGCTGACGATCTTCCCGGACGCCTTGCCCGGGCCGCTCGCCTGTTCGCTGGCGGGCAAGGCGCTGACGGCCGGCCTATGGGGTCTGGAAACGGTGGACATTCGCGACTTTGCAAGCGATAAACACGCCTCGGTGGACGACGCCCCGTTCGGTGGCGGAGCCGGGATGGTCATGCGCCCCGATGTGCTGGACGCGGCCCTCGAATCCGTCGGAAACGGGGGGGCGCCGGCGATATGCCTGACGCCGCGCGGCCGGCCGCTGGATCAGGCCCGGGTGCGCGATCTGGCCGCAGGGCCCGGCGTTGTGTTGTTGTGCGGCCGTTACGAGGGCGTCGATCAGCGCGTCATCGAGGCGCGCGGGCTCGAGGAAATCAGCCTCGGCGATTTCGTCCTGGCGGGCGGCGAGGCCGCGGCGATCGCGCTTATCGATGCTTGCGTGCGCCTGTTGCCGGGGGTCGTCGGCGCCGAGGAGGCGCTGGCGGAAGAGAGTTTCGAGTGGGGGCTGCTGGAGTATCCCCACTACACCCGGCCCCAGCGTTGGGGGGACCGGGAGGTGCCGGAGGTTTTGGTGTCCGGGCACCACGAACGGATACGCGCGTGGCGGCTGGCCGAAGCGGAACGCATTACCCGCGAACGGCGGCCCGATATGTGGCAACGCTACGCCGCGAAACGGAAGTAAGAAGGAATCGCGATCATGAACATCATCGGTGAAATCGAAGCCCGGGAAGTCGCCAAACAGGCGGCGGTCAAGGACGTCCCGGAATTCGGGCCGGGCGACACCATCCGGGTCAACGTCAAGGTGGTCGAGGGCAGCCGCGAGCGCATCCAGGTGTTCGAGGGCGTGTGCATCGCCCGCAAGAACGCCGGCATCAACTCCGCCTTCACCGTCCGCAAGATTTCCTACGGCGAGGGCGTGGAGCGCATCTTCCCACTCTATTCGCCGCGCGTGGACAGCATCGAAGTGGTGCGCCGCGGCCGGGTGCGCCGGGCCAAGCTTTATTATCTTCGTGGGCTGAGAGGCAAGGCCGCGCGTATCACCGAAAAATCGCGCTATCACGATACCGCCAAGGCGGACGAAGCGGCCAAGCCGAAATCCAAAGCCAAGGGCAAGGGCAAGGACGAAGCGGCGTCCGAGGCCGGCGATGGCGACAAGAAGAAAAAGACGAAAAAGAAGGCGGAAAAGGCCAGCGAATAGCACCCGATTCGGGCTGGGCCGGCAATGACCGGCCCCGGCGCCGGAAAAACAATTCGATCCGGGTGCGCCAGGGAACGGGCAAGGGAGTAGGCGATGGGCGAGCCGCGTACGCTATTCGACAAGATTTGGGACAGCCACGTGGTCGAGCGGCAGGACGACGGCACCTGCATGCTTTATGTCGACCGTCATCTCATTCACGAGATAACCAGTCCGCAGGCATTCGCCGGACTGCGCGATGCCGGACGTACGGTACGCCGCCCCGATCTCACGCTCGCGGTGGCCGACCACAACGTCCCCACCACCGACCGCTCCGGACCGGTCAAGGACGAAGCCGCGCGCCTGCAACTCGCGGCGCTGGACCGGAACTGCGCCGAATTCGGGATCGAGCTTTATGCCATGAGCGATTTCCGCCAGGGCATCGTCCATATCATCGGCCCCGAACAGGGCTTCACGCTTCCCGGCATGACCATTGTCTGCGGCGATTCCCACACCGCGACGCACGGCGCCTTCGGCTCGCTCGCCTTGGGCGTCGGCACTTCCGAGGTCGAGCACGTTCTGGCGACGCAAACGCTGAATATGAAGCCCTTGAAAAACATGCGCATTACCGTTGACGGCGACCTTCCCACGGGCGTTACGGCCAAGGATATGATCCTCGCCATCATCGGCACGATCGGCACCGCCGGCGGCACCGGACACGTGATCGAGTATGACGGCGCGACGGTCCGAAAGCTGTCGATGGAAGGACGCATGACCGTGTGCAACATGTCGATCGAGGCGGGCGCCCGGGCCGGACTGATCGCACCCGACGAAACCACGTTCGAGTATGTCAAAGGCCGCGCAAAGGCGCCCAAGGCCGGCGCCTGGGAACAAGCCGTCGCCTACTGGAAGACGCTGCCATCCGACGAGGGCGCCCGCTACGACAAGGAAGCGACCCTGAAGGCCGGCGATATCGCGCCCCAGATCACCTGGGGCACCAGCCCCGAGGACGTCCTGCCGATCACCGGAAGCGTGCCCGACCCGGCCGCGGCGGCGGACGAAGGCACGCGCCGCTCGATGGAGCGCTCTATCGAGTATATGGGCCTGACCCCCGGCCAGGCGCTGGAAGGGATCGAAGTCGACAAGGTTTTCATCGGCTCCTGCACGAACGGCCGCATCGAGGATCTCCGCGCCGCGGCCGAAGTGGCCGAGGGCCGCAAGGTGGCCGACGGCTTTACCCTGGCCATGGTGGTTCCGGGTTCGGGGCTGGTGAAGCAACAGGCCGAGGAAGAGGGCCTGGACAAAATCTTCACGGAGGCCGGTTTCGAGTGGCGCGAGCCCGGCTGTTCCATGTGTATCGCCATGAACGGCGACCATCTCGAGCCGGGAGAACGCTGCGCCTCGACGTCCAACCGCAATTTCGAAGGGCGCCAGGGGCGCGCCGGCCGCACCCATCTGGTGAGCCCGGCGATGGCCGCGGCAGCCGCGATTACCGGCAAGCTGACCGACGTTCGGCGACTCACCTGAAACGCCGGGCGCGCTTCGCACAACCAAAGGCAAGAAAAGGCAGATAGGAATAATGGACAAATTTACAGAGTTGGCCGGCGTGGCCGCGCCGCTCGACATGATCAATGTCGATACCGACATGATTATTCCCAAACAGTATTTGAAATCCACCGAGCGCACGGGCTTCGGCCCGTATTTGTTCGACGAGCTCCGCTACGAGCCCGACGGGTCGGAAAAGCCGGATTTCGTGTTGAACCAGGGGCCCTACCGCAAAGCCGTGATCCTGGTGAGCGGCGAGAATTTCGGCTGCGGCTCGTCGCGCGAACATGCGCCTTGGGCCTTCCTCGATTTCGGCATCCGCTGCATCATCGCGCCGTCCTTCGCCGACATCTTCCGCAACAATTGCTTCAAGAACGGCATGCTGCCGATCGTGCTGCCGGCGGAACAGGTGGCCGAGCTTATGGAGGACGCAAGCCTGGGCGCCAACGCGACCATGACGATCGATTTGGAGAACCAGGAGATCACCCGTCCCAACGGCGAAAAAATATCCTTCGACATCGATCCGTTCCTCAAGCATTGCCTGTTGGAGGGCCTCGACGAGGTCGGCCTGACGCTGCGGAAATCGGCCAGCATCGACGCTTTCGAGCAGCGCCAGCGTACCGCCCAGCCCTGGGTCGGGGGCTGACCCGCCATGGCGGCTAACCGCAAGCTCCTGATTCTGCCGGGCGACGGGATCGGGGTCGAGGCGATGCATCAAGTGCGTCGCGTCATCGCCTGGATGGAAAAGCGCCGCGCCGTGAGTTTCGAGGTGACCGAGGATCTGGTCGGCGGCGCCGCTTACGAAGTGCACGGCACGCCGATCACCGACGAGACCATGGAAAAGGCGTTGGCGACCGACGCGGTGTTGTTCGGCGCCATCGGCGGGCCGAAATGGGATGACCTTCCTTTCGAGCTCAGGCCGGAACGCTCGCTGCTGCGGCTCAGGAAAGAGATGGACCTGTTCGCCAATCTGCGGCCGGCGATGTGCTTCGAGGCGATGGCGGGCGGCTCCAGCCTGAAGACGGAATTGGTCACGGGACTCGACCTCATGATCGTCCGCGAGCTCACCGGCGGCATCTATTTCGGCGAGCCGCGCGGGATCGAGACGCTGCCCGACGGCACGCGGCGAGGCATCAATACCCAGGTCTATACGACGCCGGAAATCCAGCGCGTCGCCCGCGTTTCGTTCGAGCTGGCCAAGAAGCGCAAGGGCCGGCTCTGTTCGGTGGAGAAGGCCAACGTCATGGAAAGCGGCGTATTGTGGCGCGAGGAGGTACAGAAGATCGGCGACGAGGAGTTCCCCGAGATCGAGCTCTCCCACATGTACGCCGACAATTGCGCCATGCAGTTGGTGCGCGAGCCCAAGCAGTTCGACGTAATCGTCACCGACAATTTGTTCGGAGACATATTGTCGGATTGCGCCGCCATGCTGACCGGATCGCTGGGCATGCTGCCGTCGGCTTCCCTCGGCGCGCCCGATGCGACCGGCCGCCGCATGGCGCTTTACGAACCCGTGCACGGCAGCGCCCCCGATATCGCCGGCAAGGACATCGCCAACCCGCTCGCGACATTGTTGAGTTTCGCCATGGCGCTCAGATACAGCTACGACCTCGAAGACGATGCCCGATTGATCGAGCAGGCGGTCGAGAACGTGCTGAACGGCGGCATCCGCACCGCCGACATCATGCAGACCGGCATGGCCAAGGTGTCGACCAGCGTCATGGGCGATACGCTCCTGCGCGAAATGGACAAGCTCTCGGCTTAGGATTTTATGAGTTCCAGCCGTCACGATTTCGCGACGGGCTCGCGCGCCGCTTGACGATGCCGGCGCGGCACTCTACCGTTATGCGGGTACACCGCAACATGGAGATAAATCGATGCGCCTCTTGAAAGCATCCATTCTCGCCGTTGCCGTGGCGGCGTTGGCGTCGCCGGCTTATGCCGGTGCCGGAAAATCGTCCTACGGTGGCTGCGGTGGTTATGGCCAGTCGGCGCGGATCGCACAGACCGTGGTCACGCCCACTGGGCCGCAGACGGTGGTGGTGCAAACCGCCGAGCAAAAGAAATAGCCCTCGGCCTTCGGGCCGGATCCGGCATTCTTCGCGGCGGCCGCGCCTGGTGCGCGGCCGTCGTCGTTTGCGCGGCCTAAAATTTTCTCAAACGATTTCCGCCGGCGCCTTGGGTACGGAGTCCCAGAACTCGGGATCGTGGCCATAGAAAATGCGCGCGCCGCGGTCCCGAAGCGCGCGCAGGGTGCGGAACGACCGCAACGTCGCCTCGCGGTCGTGCCGCGTCCGTGGCGGGTGCATTTCCTCGAGCGAGCGGCGCAGGTAGCAGGCGTCGGCCGCAAGCACCACGTCGCCGGCCGCAAGCCGAACCCGCAGCGACTGGTGCCCCGGCGTGTGCCCGAAGGTCGGCAGGCAGACGATGGCGCCGTCGCCGAACAAATCGTGCTCGCCGTCGATCTCCCGCACATCGTGGCCAAGGTCGTAATCCTTGGTCAGGTAGCCGTTGGCGTGAATCAGGTCGGGGTCGCGCCCGGCCCGCCATTCCGCCCGCTGAATGACGACCGGCGCGTTCGGGATCTGGGCGTTGCCGCCGACATGGTCGAAATGCAGGTGCGAATTCACCATATGGGTCACGTCGCCGGGATCGACCTCGATTTCCGCCAGGCGCGCCGTCAATTCCTCGCCCGGCGAGAAATGCATGCGGATATAGCTCGCCTTGCGCTCCAGATAGCCGGCCGGATCGGGCCAGGCGGCGGTGCTGAGGCCGGAATCGAACAGCACCTTGCCTTTGGGGTGATCGATCAAATAGCACGGAACCGGCACATGTATCTCGCCATCCTCGCCCTCCAGGAACGCAGCCAGCGGCAGCGTGAGCCAGCCGCAAATCATGGCGTAAAGTCGAACGCTCATCGCGTCTTCCCCGGCCGCATAGGTGTAGCGCGAGAGTTCAACGGATTTGCAGCCGCTCCAGCTCGCCGCCGAGCCGGCCGGTCAACCAGTAGCCGCACATGCGGAAATCGCTGATCAACGACCAGAACGGGTAGGTGAAGGTGGCGGGCCGGTTGTGCTCGACGAAATAGTGTCCGATCCAGGCGAACATATAGCCCGAGATCAGGCCCACCAGCAGCAGCCACCAGTTGCCGGTGGCGATCGCCGCGGCCAACAGCGCGAGCCCCAGCGAGGTGCCGAAATAGTGCAGCCCCCGGGTCGCCGGTTTGCCGTGTTCGCCCAAGTAATAGGGCCAAAAATCCTCGTAATTCGTCAATTTTTCGGCCATCGGGTCGCCCCCCTGCTCCCCTTGCAAATCCGCGCCGGGGAGCGTAAGTCAGTCGTTCATTCGAACGCGGCCACTTTATCATTTGGCCGCCCGGGCCGGAAGCGGAAGAGCAATCATGGGGTACAAGGTCGCGGTCGTCGGCGCCACCGGAAACGTGGGACGGGAGCTTCTCTCGATCCTCGACGAGCGCGCGTTCCCGGCCGACGAATTGTTCGCCGTGGCCTCGTCCCGCTCGGCCGGATCGGAGGTCGATTTCGGCGGCGACAAGCTGGTCGTCCAGGAACTCGACAAGTTCGACTTCGCGGGCGTCGATCTGGCGCTGTTCTCGCCCGGCGCCAAGGTATCGGACGTGCAAGCGCCGCGCGCCGCCGCCGCCGGCTGCGTGGTCATCGACAATACCTCGCGCTTCCGCATGGAGCCCGACGTGCCGCTGGTGGTGCCCGAGGTCAACGCCGATGCGCTCTCGGGATACAGTGCGCGCAATATCATCGCCAACCCGAACTGCTCGACCATGCAGATGGTGATGGCGCTGAAGCCGCTGCACGATCTGGCGCGCGTCAAGCGGGTGTCGGTGGCGACCTACCAATCGACCTCGGGCGGCGGGCGCGCAAAAATGGACGAGTTGTTCGACGAAACGCGCGCCATTTACAACAACGAGCGTTACGAGCGCGGCCAGTTCACCAAGCAGATCGCCTTCAACGTCATTCCCCACATCGACGTGTTCATGGATGATGGCGCGACCAGGGAGGAATGGAAGATGGTGGTCGAGACCAAGAAAATTCTCGACCCGGACATCGAGGTGATCGCCACCTGCGTGCGCGTGCCGGTGTTTATCGGCCATGGCGAGGCGGTGCATGTGGAGTTCGAGAAGCCGATCGGCGACGACGAGGCGCGGGCGGCGCTGGCGTCCGCGCCCGGAATCTCCGTCGTCGATCACCGGGTCGACGAGGGCTACGTCACGCCCGCCGAATGCGCCGGCGAGGACGCGGTCTACGTCAGCCGCATCCGCACCGATCCAACGGTGGAAAACGGCCTGGCGCTCTGGATCGTGGCCGACAATTTGCGCAAGGGCGCGGCGCTCAACGCCGTGCAGATCGCCGAGACGCTGATCGAATCCTACATGAAAAAGGCGGCCTGAGCCGGAAACCCTTGCTTGGGCGTACTACAGCCTGAGCTGGGGCGAGCCGATCAATTGCTGGCCCCCTTCGGTGAAGCTGAGCAGGACCAGTACGCCGAAAAAGATGATCAACGAGCCCGATAGCTTGTTGATCCAACGCATGTGCTCGTCCGTCACCCTGGCGCGGAACAGGCTGACGCCAAAACACAGCGTCAGCCACCAGAGCGCGGAGCCCGCCAGCACGCCACCGATCAACGACGCGGCGCTGGCGAAATCGCCGTCGTGCACTACCGCGCCGGCGGCCACGAATACCGGGCCGAATGACAGAATGGTGATCGGATTGGCGATGGTCAGCACGAAGGTCGACGCGTAATCGGAGGCAAAGCGGTGGCGCGGCACCGGGTCGGGTTTGGTCGGGACGACCTTGATGAGGGTGCCAATGCCGATAACGAAAAGCAGGAGGGCGCCGACCAGCCGCAACGGCACCTCGTTGGCCACCAGGAATTCGGCGACGAAGGCCAGGCTGAACGCGGCAACGCCGCCGAACACGGTATCGGCGGTCGCGGCGCCGAGCCCGGAAGAAAGGCCCGAACCCAGTCCCGTGTTGAGCGTGCGGTGGGCGCACAGGATGCCGACCGGACCGACCGGCGCGGCGATCAGGAAGCCGACAAAAACACCCTTGAGTAAGAGGATAATATCCATCGAGCGCGAAGCAACCGGCGTGTAATTGTTGGCCGGAGCATACGATCACAAATAGTTGAAATGTTCCAGTACGGCCTCGAATTGGCGTCGTGTCGAAACGCCGTGACGGCACGCTATTTCGAGGCACCCTATTTCGGTATGTGCGCGAACGCGCTGGCCGGAACGAAGACCGGGTCGCCCTTCCCGCCCGGCGGCTGCCAGTAGAGTTCCAGGGTCGAGGTGTTTTTCTTTTCGAAGTAGGCAAGGTCGACCGCGTACCAGCCCGGTTGGTCGACCTTGATGGTGAGCGGCGGCGAAAAATCGTCGGCATGGACCTCGCCGTCGCGATAAATCTTTTTGCCGCCGACATGCAGTTCCACCCCGTCGTTGCTTTGCAGCAGGAACGTATAGACGCCTTTCTTGTCGAGGCGGATGAAGCCGTAAATCATCGCGCCGATCATGTTCTCGCGGTCGCTGGTGAGCACGGTTCCGCGTCCGACCTTGTAGTTCAGTTGCGGCAGCGGCTTGCCTTTGTGTCCCTTGGTGATTTCCGCTTCCAGCAGCAACTCGTCGATATGGTTGAAGCGGTTCAGATAATACGTCACGCCAAGGCCGGGCTTGAGTTTGGAGTCGCGCGGCTTGGCGCGCTCGAGGCCGGTGACGGTCGGCTCCGGGTCCAAATGGTCGGCCCGCGCCGGCGCGCCGGCCAGGATTCCAGCCAGGATCGAGGCGATTGCAAACGCCGATGCGGCGGCAATAGAACAGCGGATCGGTGCGCCGAAGCGCGCGCCAATAAACATCCGTCCCTCCACGAATATGTCCCTCATTGCCCGGCTGTTTGGCGCCGGTAATCGACGAAACAATAGCACGATCGGCGGGCGTCGCCAGTAAAACCAAACTGCGATGAGCCCGACTCATCGTCGTCCGGCAAGCGCGCCCGGCGCTTGCCCCGGATTTAATCCGGGGCTTGAGGGAACATAAAAAAAACGGCGAAACAGGAATCACAACAGAGACACGGAGAAGCAAGAGAACAGAATCCACTTTTCCCAGACCACGATGAGCTTTGCTCATCGTGGTCTGGCAAGCGCGACCGCGCGCCCGAGCCAATGCGAGGCAGCCAAGCGGGCGGACGCCCGCGCCCGGCGCCTGAGGGAACAAACAAAGTTGAAATTCGGAAATACGTTGTGATAAAGAGTGAGGCGCCAGGGGCGCGACCGGGGGGTCAGCGCAGCATGTCCGCGAGGACAGTCCCTGACGCCTCGGGAGCCAACGATGCGAGGCGCAAGACTCCAACCATCGGCTCCGCAGTCCGCAAAAACTCGGCCAGACACCATCCCCGTCCAGTGAGCGCCTATCCCGGGCAGAACCGGCGCTCTCGGGGGATCGCGGCGGCCCCCGAAGGGGCCGCGGCGTCCCCGAATCGACGGTCTCGCGCTAGCCGCCCAAATCCGCTCCGAAGAGCTTCTCCGCGCGACGCCCGTGGCTCCGAGGAACCCGCGGGCGACTGGGTTTTCCGGCTCGGCTCCCGCAACGGCAATCCGAAGACCACCCCCGAAGGACCCTCCCCATCTCCGCGCTGCGCTAGCCTCCCGAAAGAAACCGACAACCACGCGGACAACCCGGCCTGCAATCGAGACGTCCGGTCTGGTGCGCTCCGCCCGAATTCGCCCCGAAAGGCTCCTCCGTGCGGCATCCCCGGTTCCGAGGAACCAGGTGGCCGGGTCTTCGGGTCCGGTTCCGCCGGCGACGGTCCGAAGACCACCTCCCTTGGATCCTTACCTTTCCCGCGGCGCGGCGATCTCCCGAAAGATACCACCAACCCCACGGACAACCCGGCTCGCGACCGGAGCACGACGCTCCGAGTGGCAACCCGCCGGACTTTTCGAACCTGGACCCTTGCGGGTCCGGGCGCGGCCAGCCCTTGGGCCACCCCGGCCAGACAGCGCAGTGTCCCGAAGGACCCGGCCCTGTCTCGAGGTCTCCTCCCATCGCCGCGGCCATTGGAACCCGAGGGCCCCGCCGGTTCGGCTCCGCGAGGGTCAACCCCGACGCTTTTGCGAACCGTGACTATCTTTGCGAATATTTAAGTCATGTGCAATAAAAATTTCACTTTATCTTGCATTTTTCTGTGTATAACTTTGGCGAATACTCACATTCTCTCAACACATTATCCACATACTTATTCACAATTTGAGCACGCCAAGGCGAGATGTTGCGCATTTTACAATATTTTGTGTGCTCACGATTGCCGCGCGGCAAATAGAAGCCGCGATATTCCGGCGCGGCCGGCATGTGGCGCGACGTTGACTTGCTCCGATTCGAGGTCTAAACACGATACGAACCGCGGTTCCGCGGGAGACATGTCAGCACGCTGTTTATCGAGCGTAGATTCGGATCACGCACCGTGTCGGCGGAAAAAGCGATGCGCGCCGACAGGCAGGGGCCATGACAACGACCAACCGACCGCTTTCACCGCATTTGCAGATCTATCGCCCGCAATGGACCATGGTGTTTTCGATTCTGCACCGTATTACGGGCGTGGCGCTGGCGGTGGGCACGTTGTTGCTGGTCTATTGGCTGCTCGCCGCGGCCGCCGGGCCCGAGGCCTACGCCGACGCGCGGGTGCTGATCGGTTCCTGGTTCGGCCGCATCCTGTTGCTCGGCTGGTCCTACGCGCTGTTCTACCACCTGCTGAACGGCATCCGGCACCTTGCCTGGGATGCCGGCTGGGGGTTCGAGCTCAAGACCGCGTACGCCACGGGTTTGCTGATGGCGGCGGCCTCCATCGGGCTCACGCTGGTCGCCTGGTTCGCGGGTTACGCGGCGGCGGGAGGGTGAGGCGATGAGTTTTCGCACGCCGATGAGCCGGGCGCGCGGCTTCGGTTCGGCCAAGGATGGCACCGGCCATTGGTGGCAGCAGCGGCTGACTTCGATCGCGCTAATCCCGCTGACGATCTGGTTCGTCGCCGCCATCGTCTCGCTGACCGGCGCCGGGCACGCGGAGGTCGCCGCCTGGATCGGCGCGCCGGTGCCGGCGGCGTTGATGATTCTTCTGATCGTCGTGACCTTTCATCACGCCCAGCTCGGATTGCAAGTCGTGATCGAGGACTATGTACATTCCGAGGGCATGAAGTTCGCCGCAATCATCCTGGTCAAATTCGCCGCCGCGATTCTCGGCCTGCTCTCGGTCGTCGCCGTGCTGAAAATCGCCTTCGGAGGGTAGGGCCGATGCCCAAGGCCTATGAAATCATCGACCATCACTACGACGTCGTCGTCGTCGGCGCCGGCGGCGCCGGGTTGCGCGCGACCATGGGACTGGCGGAAAAGGGCCTCAAGACCGCCTGCATCACCAAGGTGTTCCCGACTCGCAGCCACACCGTCGCCGCCCAGGGCGGCATTTCGGCGTCGCTGGGCAACATGGGCGAGGACGACTGGCGCTGGCACATGTACGACACGGTCAAGGGATCGGACTGGCTGGGCGATCAGGACGCCATCGAATACATGTGCCGCGAGGCGGTGCCGGCGGTGATCGAACTGGAGCATCTCGGCGTGCCGTTCACGCGCACGCAGGAAGGCAAAATCTATCAGCGCGCCTTCGGCGGCATGACCACGAATTTCGGCGAGGGCACGGCCCAGCGCACCGCCGCCGCCGCCGACCGCACCGGCCACGCCATCCTGCACACGCTCTACCAGCAGAGCCTGAAATTTCACGCCGAGTTTTTCATCGAGTACTTCACCATCGACCTGATCATGGAAGACGGCGCCTGTGCCGGGGTGATGGCGTGGAACCTGGACGACGGCACCATCCACCGCTTCCGCGCCCACATGACGGTGCTGGCGACCGGCGGGCACGGACGCTGCTATTTATCCTGCACCGGCGCCCACACCCAGACCGGCGACGGCAACGGCATGGTGTTGCGCGCCGGCCTGCCGCTCCAGGACATGGAGTTCGTGCAGTTTCACCCGACCGGGGTTTACGGCGCCGGCATGCTGATCACCGAGGGCGCGCGCGGCGAAGGCGGTTACGTGACGAACGCGGAGGGCGAAAAGTTCATGGAACGCTACGCGCCCTCGGCCAAGGATCTTGCCTCGCGCGACGTGGTCAGCCGGGCGATGACCATCGAGATTCGCGAGGGCCGCGGCGTCGGACCCAAAAAGGACCATATCCACCTGCACCTCGAACACCTCGACCCCGATCTTCTGGCCGAGCGCCTGCCCGGCATATCGGAAACCGCGCAGATCTTCGCCAATGTCGACGTGACCAAGGAGCCGATCCCGGTGCTGCCGACCGTTCACTACAACATGGGCGGCATCCCGACCAACCATCACGGCGAATTGGTGACGGTCAAGGACGGCGATCCCGAATCCGTGGTGCCCGGCCTGATGGCGATCGGCGAGGCGGCCTGCGTCTCGGTGCACGGCGCCAACCGGCTGGGCTCGAACTCGCTGCTCGATATCGTGGTGTTCGGCCGGGCCGCCGCCTTGCGCTGCGCCGAACTGATCAAACCCGGCGAGCCGCACAAGCCGCTCGCGAACGGCGCCAGCGATTTCGCGCTCTCGACCCTGGATCGCTGTCGCCACGCCGACGGCGGCACGTCGACCGCCGAATTGCGCCTTGAGATGCAGAAGGTGATGCAGAACAACTGCGCCGTTTTCCGGTCGGGCGAGATATTGGAAGAGGGCGTCAAGCTGATCGACGCGGCCTGGGCGAAGCGCGCCGACCTCAAGGTTTCGGACCGCTCGCTGGTGTGGAATTCGGATCTCGCCGAAACCCTCGAGCTCGACAACCTCATGTATCAGGCGGTCACCGCCATGAATGCCGCCGCGAACCGCGAGGAAAGCCGCGGCGCCCACGCGCGCGAGGATTTTCCCGACCGCGACGACGAGGACTGGCTCAAACACAGCATCATCTGGTGCGACGACAAGGGCAAGGTGTCGATCGATTACCGGCCCGTGCGTTTGCAGCCGCTTTCCAACGACGTGCAATCCTTCCCGCCCAAGGAACGGGTGTATTAGGCGCTTTCACTGTCACCAGGCCGCATTCACTGTCATCAGGAACGTCCGCGATGGTTGAGTTCACACTTCCCGCCAATTCCAAGGTCAAGACCGGCACGCGTCACGCGGCACCGGCGGGCGCGGGCAACACCCGGACGTTCAAGGTCTATCGCTACGATCCCGACGATGCCGGCAACCCGCGCCTCGATACCTACGAAGTGGACATGGACGATTGCGGGCCGATGGTTCTCGACGCGCTGATCAAGATCAAGAACGAGATCGACGCGACGCTGACCTTCCGCCGCTCGTGCCGCGAGGGTGTGTGCGGATCGTGCGCCATGAACATCGACGGCACCAACACGCTCGCCTGTACCAGGAATCTGGCCGATTCGAAGGGGGAGGTGAAAGTCTACCCGCTGCCGCACCTGCCGGTGGTCAAGGATCTGGTGCCCGACCTCAACGACGCCTACGCGCAGCTTGCCCTGGTCGAGCCCTGGCTCAAATCCGATACCCCGGCGCCCGAGCGCGAGCGCCTGCAATCCGAGGAGGAGCGCGCCAGGCTCGATGGCTTGTGGGAATGCATATTGTGTTTCTGCTGCTCGACCGCGTGCCCGAGCTACTGGTGGAACTCGGACCGCTATCTCGGCCCGGCGGTGCTGTTGCAGGCCTACCGCTGGATCGTCGATTCGCGCGACGAGCACGCCGGCGAACGCCTCGACGCGCTCGAGGACCCGTTCCGGCTCTACCGCTGCCACACCATCATGAACTGCACGGCGACCTGCCCCAAGGACCTCAACCCGGCCAAGGCCATCGCCGAGACCAAGAAACTGATGCTCCAGCGCAAGATGTGAAGCGGGCCGACGGCGGAAATTACAACGCGGGCCGCCTGTTGCCGGGTGGCTCGTTCCGATTCCAAGGGAGCCGACATCATGTACGTCCCCGAACATTTCGCCGAGCCCGACTTGGCCGCGTGCCACTCGCTCGTTCGCGAGTACGGCTTTGGCACGCTGGTCACAATGATCGACGGCGCGTTGTTCGCCAGCCACCTGCCGTTCCTGCTGGACGAGACGCGCGGCGCGCGCGGCACGCTGATGGCGCACATGGCGCGGGCCAACCCGCACTGGCGCGGTTTCGAGGCGGCCGGCCAGTCGCTCGCCATATTCCAGGGGCCGCACGCCTACGTCTCGCCCAGCTGGTACGAGACAAAGAGAAAATCGTGCCGACCTGGAACTACGCCGCGGTTCACGCCTATGGCGCGCCGCGGATCATCGAGGACGAGGGCGCGGCGCGGGCGCATCTGGAGCACTTGGTCGAGGCGCGGGAAGCCGGGCTCGACCCGCCCTGGCGGCTCGACTCCCAACCCGACGAATTCATCGCGGGCATGGCCAAGGGCGTGGTCGCCTTCGAGATGCCGATCGAAACGCTCGAAGGCAAACGGAAAATGAGCCAGAATCGCCGGCCCGAGGACCGGGCGTCGGCGACCGCGGCACTGGCCGCATCGGACGATTTCCTGGCGCGCGCGGTGGCGGCGATGATGAACTTACGGGACAACCAATCAGGCGGCTCGGACGGGTAGGGCGGCTCGGGCGGGTTTGAAACCCGCCCCTACGGGCATTCCGACGACGTTTTCAAGGGCACGATTCCACCGCCCGGACATCGTGTAGGGGCGGGTTTCAAACCCGCCCGTGCGGTGTCGCGGCGTCGCCCTCCGCCTATTCCAGCGTGATGTTGCCCTCGATATCGTGGCTCAGGCCGAGCCCTTCGATCGTCAGCGTCGCCTTGACATTGAGCGTCTCGCTGCCGCCGAGCTTGCCCGACTCCACCGCCGCGCGCACCGCCTGCTCGATCTCGCGCTGCGAGGTCACGCCGACCTGTTTCAGAAACTTGCGGATCGACATGTTGAAAGCGTCGTCGTTCATCCGTTTTCTCCCCAGGGATTGGTCATTTGGACGCGACCATACTCCGCGCCGATTGGCGGCGCCAGCCTTGCCGCTCCGTGCCGGCGCGGGTAGGCTCGGGCCGTTATGAACCTGCACCGCATGCTTCTCGAACGCGCCGAGGCCGGCAGTCCCGTGCGGGTGGGACTGATCGGCGCCGGCAAGTTCGGCTCCATGTTCCTGGCCCAGGCGCGGGTGACGCCCGGCCTGCACGTGCTGGGGATAGCCGATCTCGACCCGGCGGCGGCGCGGAAGAGCCTTGCGCGCACGGGCTGGCCGGCCGAGCGATTCGCCGCGCCCTCGCATTCGGCCGCGCTGGCCTCGGGCGCCACCCATGTCGGCGATGATGCCGCCGCCCTGATCGCCGCCGACGGCATCGATGTGATCGTCGAGGCCACGGGCGACCCGGCGGCCGGCATCCGGCACGCGCTGCTCGCCTGCGCCGCCGGGCGGCACATCGTCATGGTCAATGTCGAGGCCGACGCCCTGGCCGGGCCGCTCCTGGCCCGCCGGGCGGAAGCGGCCGGCATCGTCTATTCGCTGGCCTACGGCGACCAGCCGGCGCTGATTTGCGAGCAGGTCGACTGGGCCCGCGCCGCCGGCTTCAACGTGGTCTGCGCCGGCAAGGGCACCAAATACCTGCCGGAATATCACGCCTCGACGCCGGACACGGTGTGGCGGGACTTTTACGGCACCATCACCGAAGAGCACGCCGCGGCCGAGGGCTTGAACAGGCAAATGTTCAACTCCTTCATCGACGGCACCAAGTCGGCCATCGAGATGGCGGCGGTCGCCAACGCCACGGGCCTGACGCCGGCGCCGGACGGGCTCGGTTTTCCGCCGGCGGGCGTCGACGATCTGGCGCGGGTCTGCATCCCCGCCGCCGATGGCGGCGCGCTGCACCACAAGGGCGCGGTCGAGGTGGTGTCGTGTCTCAACCGCGACGGCGGCGACGTCGAGCGGGATTTGCGCTGGGGCGTCTACGTCACCTTCGAGGCGCCCTCGGATTACGTCGAGACCTGTTTCGCCGAATACGGGCTGGTGACCGACGCGACCGGCCGCTACACGGCGATGTACAAGCCCTGGCACCTGATCGGGCTCGAGCTCGGCGTCTCCGTGGCCTCGGTCGCCCTGCGCGGCGAGCCGACGGGCGTGGCCACCGGGTTTCGCGGCGACGCGGTGGCGGTGGCCAAGCGCGATCTGGCCGCCGGCGAGACGCTCGACGGCGAGGGCGGCTATACCGTCTGGGGCAAGCTGATGCCAGCCGCCGGTTCGCTGGCGCTCGGCGGCCTGCCCATCGGCCTGGCGCACGGCGTCACGCTCAAGAACCCGGTGGCGCTGGGCGCGCCGCTGCGTTGGGCCGACGTAGAGATCGACGAAAGCGCCGAATCCGTGCGCATCCGCCGCGAGATGGAATCGACCTTCGCCGGCTCCGCGGCACATCCCAAGGCGGCCGAGTGACGGCGGGCATCGTCATCGTCACAGGCGGCGGAAAGGGTATTGGCGCGGCCACCGCGCGGCTCGCCGCTTCGCGCGGCTACGACGTCGCCGTCAATTATCTTCGCGACAAGGACGCGGCCGCTAGCGTGGTGCGCGATATCGAGGCCCAGGGCCGGCGCGCCATCGCCGTGCAAGCGGACGTCGCGGTCGAGGCCGACGTGATGCGCCTTTTCGAGACCGTGGACCGCGCGCTTGGGACTCCCGCGGCGCTGGTCAACAACGCCGGGCTCGCGGGGCCGTTCAGCCGTCTCGACGAGGCCCGGGCCGAGACCATGCGGATGATCCTCGAGGTCAATATCATGGGCAGCCTTATGTGCGCGCGCGAGGCGGTCCGGCGCATGTCGACGAAGCATGGCGGCGCCGGCGGCGCCATCGTCAACCTCTCGTCCGGCGCGGCCACGCTCGGCAGTCCGGGACAGTATGTCTGGTACGCCGGCGCCAAGGGCGCGATCGACACCATCACCAAGGGTCTCGCGCTCGAGGTCGCGGGCGAGGGCATCCGCGTCAACGCCGTGGCGCCCGGTATCACGGAGACGGGGATTCATGCGGATTCGGGCCTGCCCGACCGGGTCGAGCGCCTGGGGCCGCAGATGCCCTTGGGCCGCGCCGGAAAGCCCGGGGAAATCGCCGAGGCGATCCTCTGGCTGGTCTCCGACGCCGCGTCCTATGTCACCGGCGAAGTCGTCCGCGTCGCCGGCGGCAGGTAGGGAGACAAGCATGACGATATCGATGAAAAATATCGAACTCCCGGCAAATCCCGGAAGGCGCGGGTGAGATATCCGACCATCGTTTTGTTGGCGTTGTGCGCGGTTTCGATTTCGAAAATCGCCGCCGGGACGGACGTGAACCATTATGTCCGCCAGGGCGACCGTTATTTTCAGGCGGGTGACTATGGCCGGGCCGCCGCCCAATTTAGCGAGGGGGCGAAGCGGTATCCGGCGGCGCCGATACCCCGGCTCGCCCTGGGGCACGCGTTTTTCGCCATGGGGCGTTTTGAAGAAGCGTCCCGCTCTCTGCGGGACGGAATCCACCTGCTTCCGGGTTGGAGCCGAAGCGGCATCGATCTGCGCGGATTTTTCCGCGATCCGGCAGTATTTGACAGCGCCCTGGACGATTTGGCGCGCGCAATTTTGAACAGGCCCAAAGACCAAGAGCTTCTGTTCCTGTTGGCCTATTGCCGGTATTTTTCCGGACATCCCCAGCAAGCCAGGAAGATGTTCCGGCAATTGCTGGACATGGCCCCGGACCACAAGGCCGCGCGCACGTTCGTCGATCCCCAATCGGCGCGGTAGCCGGCCACCCGCATCACGTCTTCGATCCCCAGACAATGCGATCTCTAGACAAAAGGTCATACTGCCGATTGACGTAGCCGTCGGGTCCGCTATTGCTACGGTCCGTTCGCTCTTGT
>CBDVDY010000014.1:0-20965 GCA_965372875.1 uncultured Alphaproteobacteria bacterium
ATGGCCTTCGCCGAGGTGCTGAACCAGGAGGCGCGGGAGCTCGACGCGGCCGGCGCCGATCTGATCCAGTTCGACGAGCCCGCCTTCAACGTGTTCATGGACGACGTGCTCGAATGGGGCGTGGCCGCGCTCGAACGCGCCGCCGAGGGGCTCTCGTGCAAGAGTGCCGTGCACATCTGCTACGGCTACGGCATCCAGGCCAATATCGATTGGAAGAAGTCGCTGGGCCGGGAATGGCGCCAGTACGAGCGCACCTTCCCGGCGCTGAACGCCAGCCGGATCGACCAGGTTTCCCTGGAGTGCGCCGCCTCGCGCGTGCCGCTGTCGCTGCTGGCGCTGCTCGAGGACAAGGAGGTGATGGTCGGCGCCATCGACGTCGCCAGCACCGAGATCGAAAGCCCCGAGACGGTTGCCGCCACCATCCGCGCGGCGCTGGAATTCGTCGAGCCCGAACGCCTGTATCCCTGCACCAATTGCGGCATGGCGCCGCTGGCGCGCGGCGTGGCGGCGGGCAAGCTGCGGGCGCTGGCCCAGGGCGCGGCGCTGGTGCGCCAGGAACTGGGCGAATCCTGATCGCCTTCATCGCTGATCCTTGGTATTAAGACTCGCGCGGCCCACATAAAGCGTGATGCGCCCGTAGCTCAGCTGGATAGAGCGCTAGCCTCCGGAGCTAGAGGTCACAGGTTCGAATCCTGTCGGGCGCGCCATTGCGCAATCGCCTGGGTCCGACTCCGCCGCGATCGGGCCTGAGGCATCTTCGAGCAATTTATTTCCGTGAATTTCGCCAAGAACGTGGCCAAGGCGGCCGTCAACGGGATATCCGCGCTGTTGCCGATCCCGGTCCTCGAGACGTGTGCGAGCACCGCGCCCATCGTCATGTACTATCACACCGTCAGCGATGGAATCGTCGAGCACACAAGCCATCTCCACAAAAACCGGTCCAGCAAGGCGTTTGCCGCGGATCTGGACTTTCTCTCGAGCCGCTACGACCCGGTTTCGCTGCAACAAATCATCGACTGGCTCAACGGAGGAAACCCGCTTCCGGCCCGCTGCTTCCTGATTACCTTCGACGACGGGATGCGGGAGTTCGCCGACGTGGCGCTGCCGATTCTTCGCGTCAAGGGCATTCCGTCGGCCTGCTTCGTCACCACCGGCCTGTTGGACAACAAACGCCTGTTCTTCCGCCACAAGGCGAGTCTTCTGGCGGAGCGGATTGGCAAAATCGACGATTCGTCGCTTGTCCGGGCCACCACGGATTTCCTCAACCAAAGCGGCATCGTCTGCCGCGATCCGATCCGAGGCGTGATGTCCGCAAGCCGCGGCCAGGAGGGCGTGCTCGACCAAACGGCCGAGCGAATCGGCCTGGATTTCGACGCCTATCTGCGCCGGGCGCGCCCCTATTTCAGCACCGACGAAGTCAAGGAACTGGCCGCCGAAGGCGTGGCCATCGGCGCGCACGGCCTGGACCACCGGCTGTTCAGTGGTCTCGAGTTCGACCAGCAGGTGGAGCAGGCGCTGTCCAGCATGCGGATCGTGCGCGAGACCTTCGGCCTCGATTACAACGCCTTCGCCTTTCCCTACCATGACCGTGGCGTGTCCCGGCGCCTTTTCGAGGTGATGTTCGAGGCCGGCATCGAAGTCTCGTTCGGAACGACGGGGTTCCGGCGCGATCCCGTGCGGCGGAGCCTGCAGAGGGTTTCGTTCGAACACCGGGAGACCGACGCGTCGCGCCAGCTTCGCTCCCTGTTTCTAAAGCAGGGGATGCGGCGGGGGATCGGCGCCGGTTCCATGATAAGATAGAAGACCTTTTACGGTTTTTCGGTCGCGAATATCGGCGCATTGGCCGCCGGCCGCAGCGCGGATCCCAGCGTCGGTCCGTCGAAACGGTTGTCCTCACGCCGATTTATATCGTCAAATTTCTATTTGCGTTTCAGTGGTACGTCCGGGTTATGTTGGCGCTCAAGCACGATTGACGAGGCCCCACCGCCGCCGTGGGCGGCAAAAGGGATGGGCAGCGGTCCGCGGACCGATGATCGAAATATTGTCCGTGTGAGAGAGGACCGCCAATGCACGACTACCAAAGCACCCGGGCGGAAGAGGCGGGCTCGGCGCTCGCGCGCCTGTTCGACGACGGCCGGTTCGCAATTACCGCCGAGTTCGTGCCGCCCGCCACGGGCAGCGCCGACGATGTCGTGGCCAAGGCGCTGCCGCTCAAGGGAGTGGCCGACGCGGTCAATGTCACCGACAACCCCCGGGCCCGACCGCACATGTCGAGCCTCGCCGCGTCCGCGATCCTGCTGCGGGCCGGCATCGAGCCGATCATGCAGATCGTCTGCCGTGACCGAAACCGCATCGCCCTGCAAAGCGACCTGATGGGCGCGGCGGCGCTGGGTATCCAGAACATCCTGATCCTGCGCGGCGATCCCCCGGGCCAGGACAGCGAGCCCGACGCCAAGGGCGTGTTCGACACCGACAGCACGACGCTCACGCGGATTGCCGCGACGATGCAGACGGAGGGGAAACTGGCTTCGGGCCGCGATCTGGTCACGCCGCCGGAATTTCTGCTGGGCGTGGCCGATATTCCGAGCGCGACGATCGGGGACGATCATATCGCTCGGCTACGGGAACGGGCGGACGCGGGCGCCCGCTTCATACAGACCCAGTTCTGTTTCGACGTGGATATCGTCCGGAGCTATGCGAACGCGCTCGGCGAGGCCGGCCTGACCGACCGGCTTTCGATCCTGATCGGCATCGGTCCGCTGGCCTCCGCCAAATCGGCGCGCTGGATGCGCGAGAATCTGTTCGGCACCACCATTCCCGACGAAATCGTCGCGCGCATGGACGGCGCCGGGGATCAGAAGTCGGAAGGCATCGCGATCTGCGCCGAGCTTATGGACGCGTTCGCGGATATTCCCGGCATTTCCGGCGCCCACCTCATGTCGCCCGTCGACTCCTCGCTGGTGCCCGCGGCCATCGCGCGGAGCAACGTGCGCTAGGGTGTGTCTCGGTCAGTATGACGTAATCCCCCTCACCCAGCTGCGGCGAAGGCTCGGTTTTTTGTTTCGAATTGCGGCGCGGCTTCCTAACTGTTAGACGACCGGTAGTTTTATGCGCCAGGATTCAGAGCGCCGAGCGACGATGGGGACGCAGACATGGCAACAACAAATCCGCTGCTGAAGCTGTTCGGCCATTCCCCGTTCGGGCCATTGCAGGAACACATGCGCGTTGTCGTGCGCTGTGCCTCGGAAGTGACAGAGCTGTTCGAAGCCCTGTTCGCCGAAGACGTCGGCAAGATCGAGACGGTCAGGGACCGGATATTCGCGCTCGAGAACGAAGCGGACGACATCAAGGACGAGCTCCGCTCGCACCTGCCCAAGACCATGTTTTTGCCGGTCGACCGGCGTGACATTCTCGAGATCCTCACTCTTCAGGATTCGATTGCCGATACGGCGCAGGATATCGCCGGCAGTTTGATGGTGCGGCGTCCCAAGGTCATCGAATCCATTCGCGACCCCTTCATGTCTCTGACGCTGCGTTGTCTCGAGGCATGCGGTCAGATGGAGCGAATCATGGAAGAGCTCGACGAACTCGTGGAGACCGGCTTCAGGGGGCGCGAATCCGAGATCGTTCTCAACATGATCGATGAGCTGAGCCGCATCGAGACCGACACCGACGAAAAGGCCATTTCCGTGCTCACGGAGTTGTTCGCCCATGAGGAAGAGTTCGATCCGGTCTCGATCATGATCTGGCACCGGATAATCCGCTGGGTTGGCGATCTTGCCAACTATTCGGAAAAAGTCGGAAACCGTCTTCGGCTCCTGATCGCCCACTAGGAATTATCCCGCCGAATTTCGAGAAAGATCGGGGCCGATGGCGATAATTGCCGAGCACGGCGCGACGTTTATAGCGATCGCTGTGATTTTCGGTCTGCTTATGACCTGGGGCATTGGCGCCAACGACGTCGCCAACGCCCTGGGAACCTCGGTCGGCTCGGGCGCCATTACCGTCCGGACCGCGATCATTGTCGCCGCCATATTCGAATTTCTCGGCGCGGCGATCGCCGGCGGTCAAGTAACCAAGACGATCCGCAAGGGGATCATCGACCCAAGCCCGATCGTCAACAGCCCCGAGCTTCTGGTATTCGGCATGCTGGCCGCGCTATTGGCGGCGGCCATGTGGTTGGCGTTCGCCTCGTACAAGGGCTGGCCGGTATCGACGACCCACTCGATCGTCGGCGCCCTGGTGGGCTTCGGCGTCGTCGGCATCGGCGTCGACGCCGTCAATTGGGGCACGATTGGCCAGATCGTCGCCGGTTGGGTGGTCTCGCCGGTGCTGGGCGGCGTCATCGCCTTTGCCCTGATGGTGAGCGTCCAACGGC
Source organism: uncultured Alphaproteobacteria bacterium (assembly GCA_965372875.1). Classification (GTDB taxonomy): domain Bacteria; phylum Pseudomonadota; class Alphaproteobacteria; order CBDVDY01; family CBDVDY01; genus CBDVDY01. Next base: position 4,379 of record CBDVDY010000014.1, read on the forward strand.
TCATTTTGCGCCAGCGCGATCCGTTCGCGAGCGCCATCCGTTGGGTGCCGGCCTATGCTTTCCTGGTTGGCTTCGTGATGGCGCTGGTTACGCTCTTCAAGGGCTTGAAGCATCTGAATCTCGACCTGAGCATCGCGATGAGCTTCGTATTCGCGATCGTCTTTGGCGTCATGGTGGCCGCGATCGGCCGTTATGCCGTCGGCCGGATCGAATTCGACAAGCAGGCCGACGAAAGCTTCCACTATGCCAACGTCGAGAAGATATTCGTGCCCCTGATGATCTTTACCGCCTGTGCCATGGCCTTCGCGCACGGCTCCAACGACGTGGCGAACGGGATCGCCCCCCTGGCGGCGGTTTTCGCGCTGGTGCGCACCGGCGGCGACCTTGCGCAGACGTCGCCCATGCCGTTCTGGGTCCTCGTGCTGGGCGGTTTCGGCATCGTCGTCGGCCTGGCGACCTACGGCTATCGCGTGATGCAAACCATCGGCAGGAAAATCACGGAACTCACGCCCTCGAGCGGATTCTGCGCGACGATGGCGGCGGCGGCCACGGTGGTGTTGGCGTCGCGCACCGGTATGCCTGTCTCGACCACCCATATCGCGGTCGGCGCGGTGATCGGCGTTGGCGTTGCCCGAGGCTTCGCCGCGCTCAATCTCCGGGTCATCGGCAGCATCTTCATCTCCTGGGTCGTCACCCTGCCCGTGGGCGGTTTCCTGGCCGCGTTTCTGTATTTCGCCTTGCGGGGGATTTTTGTCTGAGGCGCCCGCATCCTCTCCCGGCGACCGCATGCGCGTCGCCGAGGGCGATATCACCACGTTCGCGGTCGACGCCATCGTCAACGCCGCCAACGAGAGCCTGTTGGGCGGCGGCGGGGTCGACGGCGCCATCCACCGCGCCGCCGGGCCCGAGCTACTGGCCGAATGCCGCGCGCTGGGCGGCTGCCCGACGGGCGAGGCGCGCATCACCAAGGGCTACAGGCTGTCGGCCAGATGGATCATTCACACGGTCGGGCCGGTCTGGCACGGCGGCGGCGCGAACGAGGACGGGTTGTTGGCCGCATGCTACCGCAATTCCCTGGCGCTCGCCGGGGCGCACGGAGCGCGCACCGTCGCCTTTCCCGCCATCGGCACGGGCGTGTACCGATTCCCGTTGCGGCGCGCGGCGAAGATCGCGGTAGCTTCGGTCGCCGGCGTGCTCGCCGAGGCGCCCGAGGCCGAAGAAGTGATCTTCGTCTGCTTCGGCGCCGAGGCGACGGCGGCTTACCAGGCGGCGCTCGGGGAACCCGGGGGCGGTTGACGCCGGCCCATCGCGGCTCGGCCCATCGCGGCTCAGCCCATGGCGTCGAAGGCGCTCTTCAGCCGCCCGACGCCCTCCTGCTGCGCCGTCCATTGCCGGCCGCCGATCAAGCCGCCGTCGACGACGATGTCGCGGCCGTTGATGAAGCCCGCTTCGTCGCTGGCCAGGAACAGGGCGGTGCGCGCGATGTCGTCGGGCACGCCGGCCCGCTTGATCGGCTGCATGGTGGCGAAGACCTCCTTCATCATTTCGGCCGAAGCTTCGGCCTTGTCCTCGGGCAGGCCGAGCGCCTTGCCGAAGATGCCGGTGGCGATGGCGCCGGGCGAGATCGAGTTCACGCGCACGCCGGCCTCGCCCATCTCCATGGCGACGCAGCGCGACAGGTGGATGACCGCGGCCTTGGCGGCCGAGTAGATCACCGAGGTCGACCAGCCCGCCTGGTGGCCGCCGACGCTGCCGTTGTTGATGATCGAGCCCGACCCTTGCGCCTTCATGATCGGGGCGACGTGCTTCATGCCGTGCACCACGCCGGCGAGCAGGACATCCATGGCCCGGTGATAGAAATCCATGTCGATTCCGGCGATCGACCCCGTCGGCGCCGGCCCGCCGGCATTGTTGAACAGCACGTCGACCGTGCCGTGGCGCCGGGCGGCCCCGCCGATCAAATCCGCGACCTGGGATTCGACGGTCACGTCGACTTGGAAGAACTCGGCCCGGCCGCCGAGCTTTTCGGCGAGCGCCTGCCCGAGCGCCTCGCGCCGCCCGCAGAAAACCACCTTGGCACCCTCTTCGGCGAACACCTCCACCGTGCGCGCGCCGATGCCGCTGGTGCCGCCGGTGATAATCGCCACCTTGCCGTCAAGCCGTCCCATGTTCTTCCTCCGCACTGGTTGCGCGCGGCGACCCGTGGGAGAGAGGCCGCGCATGGTCGCGGATTCACGGTTGGATTCCGCGTTTGGCGAAGCGACGGTAGCACACGGCGGGAGGTGCTACGAACGGCGGCGCACCATGCCGTCGTCGTCCGAGCCCCCCCCGCCGCCGGCGAAGCAGGCCGAATCCGGCGTTGGCGGCCGATTAATGCCGGATTTCCGGCGTTTTCGACAATATTCGGCCTGTTTCCAGGCGTCTTGGCGGGGGCCCGGCGGGCGGCTATTGCCATCGGCGGAATTCGACCCCACGTCATCTATTAAGGAGTGATTGGTTCCGCAAGGGATCCGATCGCCCGCTTCCGTACCCCTCTCGGGGGCGGGACCCGTATACGGAGCTTCAGGCGCCCGATCGCCCCCCGATCGGGCGCCATTTTGTGATCCGCTTTGTGATCCGTGGGGCTTGCGGCTATCTTGCCGGGGTCGATCGACCTTCATCCCGGAGCCGCGCATGCCCTTCCGTCTCGCCACCTGGAACATCAACTCGCTGCGTTTGCGCCTGCCGCTTCTCGAAAAACTGGCCGGCGAGAGCAGGCCCCACGTCATCTGCCTGCAGGAGACCAAGGTCCCCGACCCGGCCTTCCCGGCCGAGGCGGTGGCCGATCTGGGTTATCCCCACGTCGTCTTTCACGGCATGAAAAGCTACAACGGCGTCGCCATACTCTCGCGCCTGCCGTTTTCCGGGCAGGGCGTCCATCACCGCTGCGGGCGCGAGGATTGCCGCCACGTTTTCGCCCGGCTCGAGAGCGGCCTGGAGATCCACAGCGTCTATATCCCCTCGGGCGGCGACCTGCCGGACCGCGAGGCGAACGAAAAGTTCGGGCACAAGCTGGATTATATCGCGGCGCTGGCTGCCTGGTGGGCGGAACGCCGCGACGATGCTGCTGCCCGGATCATGGTCGGCGATTTCAACGTGGCGCCCCTGGAGACCGACGTGTGGTCGCACCGGCAACTGCTCGACGTCGTCAGCCACACGCCGGTCGAGGTCGAGCATCTCGACCGCTTACAGGACTCGCACGGCTGGATCGACGCCGTTCGCCACTTTGTCCCGGCCGAAGAGCCCCTCTTTAGCTGGTGGAGCTACCGTTCGGCCGACTGGACCAAAAACAACCGCGGGCGGCGCCTGGATCATATCTGGACGACCCGGGCATTGACGGATTCGCTCATCGGAGCGGAGGTATTGTGCGCGGCGCGAAGCTGGCCCAGGCCGTCGGACCACGTCCCCGTGATCGTGGATTTCGACGCGCGGGTCGCCGCCGCCGGTACCCGATGACCGACACCCGATGACGCGCCACCGCTATCCCTGGCCGTCGTTGCGCGCCGATTATCTGCGCGCCGGCGCCGGGCTGGCTTTGACCGGCGCGCCGCTTTTCGCCATACCGGACGGCACGGCCGCTTTCGTGATTCTCGGAACCCTGGCCGCGCTTTTCCTGGCGCTGGGCCTGCGCACCGGACTCAGGCACGCCAGCCGTTTCGAAAGCGACAATGAGGAAATACGTCGGACCGGGCCGGCACTGCCCCTGTGGCCGGCGCGGCGGGTCGCCTGGGACGGCATCGAGCGCCTGCGGCTGCGGTTCTTTTCCACCCGGCGCGACCGCACCGGCGGCTGGATGCAATTGAGTGTCAAGGACGGCGCCGGCGCGCTCAGTTTCGATTCCTCGCTCGACGGATTCGAGGCCATCGCCCGGCGCGCGGCGGCGGCGGCGGAGCGCAACGAGCTGCCGCTCAACGACGCGACACGGGCCAATTTGGCGGCGCTCGGCATCCGCATCGAAGCGTGGGAGGCGCGGGTGGACGGCGGGGGCTAGAGCGGGACGGCGAACCAGGTTTCAGCCCATCGGCCCTCGCCCTTCATCCCTCGCCCTTCGTCAAGCTCAGGGTGAGGAACAAGAACCAGACCTCATGCTGAGCCTGACGAAGCATGAGCCTCCTCATCCCGAAGCACCACCCCTCCCTTTCTCGGCTCCCCTGTGCTTAAATCGCGCCCGGGACAGGGGACATCGAGGCCGCGCGGGGGAGAGTCGCATCATGGCGGAAATCGGGATCGGTATCGCCGGCGGCGCCGGACGCATGGGCCAGATGCTGGTGCGCGAGGTGGCGGCGACGCAAGGCTGCGTGCTGACCGGCGCGATCGAGGGACCGGGCCATCCGGCGCTGGGCAAGGACGCCGGCGCGTTGGCCGGGCTCGACCCGCTGGGCGTCGCCATCGGCGACGATGCCGAGGCGCTGTTCGCCGAAGCCGGCACGGTGATCGAGTTTACCCTGCCCGAGGCCAGTGTGGCGCACGCGGCGCTGGCGGCGCAATCCAAGGCCGTGCACGTGATCGGCACCACCGGGCTCGACCAGGACCAGGCCGGCGAGATCGCCAAGGCGGCGCGGCACACCGCCATCGTCTGGGCCCCCAACATGTCGCTGGGCGTCAATCTGCTGCTGGCGCTGACCGAGCAGGTGGCGGCGGCGCTGGCCGACGACTACGACATCGAGATCGTCGAAATGCACCACCGGCACAAGGTCGACGCGCCGTCGGGCACGGCCCTGGGGCTGGGCGAGGCGGCGGCCAGGGGGCGCGGCGTCGATCTCGCCGAGGTGGCGCGGCGCGGGCGCGACGGCGTCACCGGCGAACGAAGGCGCGGCGATATCGGCTTTGCCGCCCTGCGCGGCGGCGACGTGGTCGGCGAGCACAGCGTCGTCTTCGCCGGCGCCGGCGAACGGGTCGAGCTCACGCACAAGGCGACGGCCCGCCAGATTTTCGCGCGCGGCGCGGTGCGGGCGGCGCTCTGGGCGCAAGGCAAGCCGCCCGGGCTCTATTCGATGATCGACGTGCTCGGCCTCGCCCGCCCGTCCTGAAGGCGGTGGACGCGGGCAAGCGGCTTCATGCGTTATTTCGAAGATTTCAATGTTGGCGACCGAATTGCGTTCGGCGCGTTTCCCATGCGCGAGGCGGAGATGTTGGACTATGCCGCAAAATACGATCCGCAGCCGACCCACCCCGATGATGGTTCGCGCAACGGCGCAATCGCCAGCGGGTTCCTGATTCTGGCGATCATGCTCAGGCTCATGATCGAGGAATTCCGCGACACGGCCATGCAGGGCTCGCCGGGATGGGACGAGATCCGCTGGCTGCGGCCGGTGCGCGCGGGCGACACGCTGTCGGTCGAATGCGAGCTGATCGAAGTACGCGCGTCGCGGGGCCGGCCGGGCCTCGGCATCATGCGCGGCCGGCTGACCATGCTCAACCAGGCGGGCGAGCCGGTGCTGAGCGCCGAGCCCGCCTGGTTCGTGCGCCGCCGGCCCGGCACCGAGCCGCCGGGCCGGTCATCGAGCAATGCGTCCTAAGCGATTTCTACCCGCAGCAGCGAACGGACGTGCTGGATCTGGTTGATGATCGTCGCCACCGGCGAGCCCGCGAACAAGAGTCCCACCGCTTCATTTTCTGCCGAGACAACAAGCGATCCCGAATCGCCACCGGCCGACATGTTGGTGGTGATGATCTGGTCGCGGAAGCGCGCGACCCGGCCGCCGCCATAGTTGACATCGATCACGGCGCCGACGGCGGTTATCCGTCCGACCGAAAAATTCGTCGTGCGCCCGCACTTGTGCACCTGCATGCCGACGTTGATCTGATCGCGCCGCAACCAGCCTCTGACATGGCCAACCCAATGTATTTCGCGCTTGAGATCGTCGAAATCCCCTTCCGCCAAGGCGGCATCCACCAGGTTGCGGTGCAGCCTGCGATTGGTCGGCGGATCGAAGGCGATGGGGATGAAGCGACTTAGCCGGGCGATGCGGTCCTGCGGGTCCAAGCCCCCATCGAAGGGGCCGGGTTGCAGGATGCTGTCGCCCGGATTGCCGTCGTTGCTCTTGGCCAGGACGTGGTTGTTGCTGAGGATGTAGTACCGGCGGGGGATGCCGATGGGATCGCCCGGCGTACCCAGCTGATCGTAGACGCAAGTCGCGAGGGTGCCGGCCGTGATGTCCTTGTGGCCGACGCTGTACCCGCCAGACGCCGGGCGCACACGCTTGGCCAGCGCCAGCGCCGCCGCCTCCTGCGGTTCGGCCTGATCGGCGAACAACTCGCCGACCTCCAGCACGTCGGTCTGCATGTCCTTGATCTTGCGCGGCACCATATCCGCCTTGGCCACCTCGTCGCGCGCCAGTTTCTGCCGCACCAGCGCGAGAAGCGCCGGCTTGCCGGTCGGCTGACCATCGCTCCATTTGATTCCGTATCCCATGCCAACGATGTTCTCTCTCGGCTTATCCGGGTCGAGAAAGTTGTCCACATCCGCGGAATAAGCCCTCTGCGCGGCCGCCGCTTCCTTCGGCTGCAGCGTCGCATTGGTGATGTCAATTGCCATGACGTTATCCTCCCTGCTGATGGTGGCGCTAAAGCGCCGTTGGCGTGCCAATCTCTTCCACCACGACTTTGCAGCCGTCGAGTTCCGCCGGGACGACTTGATCCGGCGGCAAAGCGGAAAGCGGCACCTTCCGTTCGACGAACACTTTGATGACCGAACTGCCGGCTTTCTCACCCAGGCCAACGCTCCGGACGTTGGCAAGCGCCATCAATGCGTCCGCGTGATTGGCGAGGACCGTTTCAGGATCGACATCCACCGGTTTTCTCCTTTCCCGCCGCGACCGAAGAATCAGTCAGCGAAGCTCTAAGGGATCACCTGCGCACAGAGCCAGCGAATTACGTTGTGCCCCGCAGGGTCCTTGACGATGCTGTTGACGATATTGTCGACGTCAGGTGCGCCGAACCCGCCTGTGCCAGCGCACGTGGCCGGGACTCGGCCCCTGTTCAGCATCAATCAAATAAGAGAATTGATTGATGATAATTCGCGATTTTGTTTTTTTGGAATATCAATCGCAAGCATAGATCGATAATAAAATTATCGTTACACCTTTTGCACGCGATTGTCCAGCACGCTGACACCCACGGAACACGAGTACGCGTCGCATACGCGTTGGACGGAAGGAGCTTGCGCGTCAGGAAGATTCGAATTTCCGCGCCGCTTCCGCCGCCGCCGCCTCGGGCCGCAAATTACGGTCGTAGGCCCCCCGCCAATCATGTTGCCGGGCCTGGATGTCATGGCCCAGGATGGAAAGTTCGCATTCGACCCAGCTGAGCCAGGAGCCGAAGTCGCGGTCCGAACGGGGCTGGGTGGGAAAAACAAGGACGTTGTCGTCGGGCAAAGAATACCCTCTATTCGTTGTCAGCATCAATGTCACAAAAATATGGTAAATAAATAGTTAATCGGAGTTGTTTGTCCAGCCACCCGGCCCGGGCTTGGGCCGCGCTAACAGCCGCTCAGCGGCGCAAGCGGTCGGCAAACGGAAGGCGCGCGTTGATCGCGGCGGCGCCGAGGAGAATCAGGACGAGCCCGCCATAGGCGCCCCAGGCGAGCTCTTCGTCGAGCAGCCAGGCGCCGATCCCGACGGCCACGACCGGCATCAGGAAAGCCAGCATCGAGGTGTTGGTGGCGCCCGACCGGCGAATCAGCCAGACGGTGAGAACCAGCGGCACCACCGTGTTGAGCACGACCATCGCCGCCATCGACCAATAGGCGGCCGCGTCCGGCGACAACGTCCAGGGCCGGTCGACGATTAGGGCGATCGGCGTCATGACAAGCGAGGCGCAGATGATCTGCCCCGCGGTCAGCACGACCGGCGAATACTGCATCAGGCGCCGCGTGAATATGCCGGCGAGGCCATAGCTCAGCGCCGCCCACAGCGTCACCGCCTCGCCGGCCAGATGGCCGCCGAAACCGGAAAACGCCTCCGGCCCGATGACCAGCGTCACGCCGCCGAGCCCGACCGCCGCGCCGAGGAACCGCCGGGCCGTGAATTTTTCGTCGTGGGTCAGAAAGTGCGCCGCGATCACGGTAAAAATCGGGATGGTGGCGAACAGGATGCCGCCCAGGCCGCTGGCGATGCGGGTCTGTCCCCAGGCCACCGCCGTATAGGGAATCGCGGCGGCCAGGATTCCGAGCCCCAGGAGCGGCAGCCAGTCGCGGCCGAGCGGCGGCAGGCGTCCGCCGGCCAGCCGCACGAAGGCCCAGGCGAGTGGCGCCGCCAGCACCGTCCGCCCCGCCGCCGTGGTCAACGGGGGAATGGTATCGAGCGCGACCTTGAGGAAGAAAAACGCGCTGCCGAACATCAGCGCGACCAGCACCAGAACGCTCCATTCGAGCGCGCCCATCGACAGCGTGTCCCGATCGGGCCTATCCGCCTCGCCCGCGCGCCCGGGCTGCTCGGCGCCGTTCCGCTCGTTCATGGCCCGGACCCGTCGGCCGGCGGTTTGGCCGAGCCTCGGCTCGTGCTGGTGAGCGCGATCCCCGCCACGATCACGGCCAGCGCCGCCAGCGCCCGCCAGGGCAGGCTCTCGCCGAGCAGCAGCACGCCCCACATCACGCCGACCGCCGGCAGCAGATAGTTGGTCAGCGAGACGAAGCTGGGCCGCGTCTGGGCGACCAGCCAGAAGAACACGAGGTTGGCCGCGCCCGTGCTGAGGACCGCCAGCGCCAGCGCCGCCAGTACCGAGTCCAGGCTCGGCGCGAGCGTCCACGGCCGGTCGACGACGAGGCTGACAGGCAGCGACCACAGGCTCGATCCCAACAGCACCCAGGCGCTGACCGCCACCGACGGCATGAAGCGCAGCAGCCGCGCCCACAGATAGGTCACCGCGAACGACATCGCCGCGCCGACAAGCGCCAGCTGGCCCCAGAATCCGGCGCCGATTTCGCTTAGCGCGTCGACGCCGATCAGCATCACCACGCCGGCGAAACCCAGCCCGATGCCCAGGCTCTTGCGCGCGTCCATGCGGTCGTCGCGGATCAGGAAATGCATCAGCGGCAGCGTGAACAAGGGCGCGGTGGACAAGAGGATCGCGGCGAGGCTGCTGTCGACGCGCACCTGCCCCCAGGAAATCAGCGCGAAGGGCAGCACGTTGCCGTTCAGGCCGGCGAGTGCGATCAGGCCCCAAATCCGGGCGCCGCGCGGCGTCTCCAGGCCCATGCGCCAGGCGACGATCCACAGCATCAGGGCGGCCCCGACGATGCGCGCCGCGGTCAGCGTCATCGGCGGGATGGTGCGCACGCCGATCGCGGTGAACATGAAGGACGAGCCCCAGGCGAAGCCCAAAAACAACAGCCAGGCAACGTGGATCGGTCGAATGGCGCCCGCGCGAGTTCCGCCGGCGGCGGCAGGCTGGTCCCGCCTCACCCCTCGCCGCCCGCCAAAGGAAGGGCCCGCCGGCCCGACCGGACCAGGGACCGCCATTCCGAATTGATCGCCGCCACGCCCACCAGGATGACCGCCAACGCGATCACCGCGCGCAGCGACAACGCTTCACCGAGGAACGCCATGCTCCACATTACGCCGAGCCCGGTCTTCAGGTAAGCCACCGCCGAAACCCCGCGCGCGCCGTAGCCCGCCAGCAGGTGGAAATAGATGATGTAGCCCAGCGCCGAGGCGGCCAGCGCGGCGTAGGCCAGCGAGCCCATGGCCGCGAGGCTGGGCGACAGCGTCCACGGCCGGTCGAAAACGAGCGACAACGGCAGAACCGCCAGGCTTGCCATCAGCAGCGAGCCGGCGGCGCTGACCACGGGCGGCAGATGGTTGAAGCGGCGGCCGTAGAGCGGCAGGATGGCGTAGCAGACCGAGGCCAGCAGCACCGCGAGTTGGGCCACCGCGTCGACACCCAGACCGGCCAGGACCTCGGGCCCGATCAGCACGATCACGCCGACCAACCCGGCGGCCACGCCCAGCATGTTGATGCGGCCGAAGCGGACGTCGCGGGTGAAGAAATACCCGAGAATGACGATGAACACCGTCGGCGTCGAGTTGATGATGACGGCGAGCGCGCTGTCGATATGTTGCTGCCCCCAGGAAATCAGGAAGAACGGCAGCGCCACCGCGATGGTGCCCTGCACCAGGAACTGGCCCCAGATGCGCGGCTCGCGCGGCATCCGCCGGCCGCTCGCATAGACCACGGCGAGCAGTGCCAGCGCCGCCAGCCCGGCCCGTAAGGTGACCAGCGTAAAGGGCGGAATCTCCGCCACCGCCAGCTTGACGAAGGCGAAGGAAGAGCCCCACAAGCCGGCGAGCACGAGAAGCAGGACGATGTGGTGCAGGGAAGTCCGGGTCCGGCCGGCTTGGCCGTCGTTCACGGAGCCGCCGCCGTCCGAACCCGCCCCAGCGCCGCCCGCAGCGCCTCGGCCAAGGTGTATCGTTCGTCGGGCGCGAGGAACGCGCCGATGGCGAGCGACCTGCCGTGCGAGCTGAGCGTGAGTTGGCTGTGGTGCGCCGGCGGGTCGTCGATCTCCACGCGCAGCCAGTAGGGCTGGAACGACCAGCGGCGAACGCGGCCGCGCGCGCTCACCCGCTCGACCGTCAGGAGCTTGCGCGTGAGCCGGACCGTCTCGTACATGCGGCCGCTTCTGTAGCTGGCGCGGAAGGCCCAGTACATGAGCGCCACGTCGAGCAGGTAAAATCCGAGGATCGGCCAGGCGCCGGCGGACATGAAGAACAGCCCGGCGGCAAAGCTCAGCGCCGCGATCGCCGCCATCAACAGCCAGAATCCGAGCGGCGTCAGGCTGCGGTGCGGAAGCAGCCTGGCATCGAACAGATATTCGCCGCCGGGTGTGCGCCTCTTCGTCATCGACCCATCATAAGGCGGCGACCGGCAAAGCAAAAGCATCGAGCTTCGCGAGGCCCTTTGCCGCGCCCGGCCCCTTGCTGCTACACTTTGGCCGATGAAAAAGACCGATATCGACGCCTTCTTCCGCCGCCTGGCCGAGGCCGACCCCGAGCCGCGCGGCGAGCTCGACTACATCAATCCCTATACGCTCCTGGTCGCCGTGGTGCTTTCGGCGCAGGCCACCGATACCGGCGTCAACAAGGTGACGGGGCCGCTGTTCGAGGCCGCCGATACGCCCGAAAAGATGCTGGCGCTGGGCGAGGCCAAGGTCCGCGACTACGTCAAGACGATCGGCCTCTACAACAACAAGGCCAGGAACATCATCGGGCTATCGGAGATTCTGCTGCGCGAACATGGCGGCGAGGTACCGCGCGGGCAAAGCGCGCTCGAGGCGCTGCCCGGGGTCGGCCGCAAGACCGCCAACGTGGTGCGCAACGTCGCCTTCGGCGAGCCGACCATCGCCGTCGACACGCACATCTTCCGCGTCGGCAACCGCACCGGCCTGGCCCCCGGCAAAACCCCGCTCGAGGTCGAGAAGAAGCTGCAGCGCGCGGTGCCGGACGAGCGCAAGTTGCACGCGCACCACTGGCTGATCCTGCACGGGCGCTACGTCTGCAAGGCGCGCAAGCCCGATTGCCCCGCCTGCATCGTCGCCGACCTCTGCGCCTACAAGGCCAAGATTACGGCGTAGGCGGTGGCCGGACGCTTGGCCCGGTAGGGGCGGGTTTTAAACCCGCCCGTAGTTATATCGAACCGGTACCGAATTAACTCGCGTCGCCGCCCTTGGCGCCGGCCAGCACGTCGGCGAGGCAGTCGCGGTCGGAAATCTCGCCCTCGTCGCGGCGGCGCAGTTCGGCGTGCTCCACCAGCCGGCCGAGCTGGCCCTTGTAGAGGAACACGTCGAGGATGCAGGCCTTGCCGCGGTACTGCCAGATCTCGGCCCCGCCGTCGCGGCGGGCGAAGGCCGGCTTGCCCAGAAGCTTGGTAACCTCTTCGCTCTCGCGGCCGATCAGCGCCTTGGGCGTGTCGATGGGCGGCGGCGGCGGCAGGCTGGCTTGCTGGCTCTCGCCGGCTTTCGCGGACTCGCCGGCGGCTTTACCCTCGTCGCCATTGGCGGTTCCGCCGGCAGCTTGACCCTCGCCGCCACCGAGCCCGGCGAACAGCCCGCCGCCCTCGGCGCAGGCGCCGAGCAGCAGCGCCACGCCCACCATTGCCGCGAGTGAAGACAGGTGGGGGGAGAGGTGCGGCCGCTTGCTCATGATCGGATCCGTTCGCCGGTTCAGGCCGCCGCGCGCCGCGGCAGGTTGTGGAAGACATGGGTCATGAAGGCGGTGCCGACAACCGGCATCAAAAGATTCAGCACCGGCACCGTCATCAACAGGGCGACGGCCAGGCCGGCGAAAAACAGCCGCCCGCCGTTGGCGCGGCGCAGCGACTTTCCCTCGCGCCCGGTCAGGCGCCGGAGCGCCACCACCTCGAAATATTCGCGGCCCAGGAGGTAGCCGTTCAGGACCCAGAACACCACGAGGTTGAGCCCGGGCACCAGATAGAGCGGCAGCACCAACAGATTGAGCCCGACCACGACCAGCGTGAACTTCAACACGGTGAACAGAATCTCGAGGATCGGCTGGCCTCTTGGCGGCGGCAGATCGGGATAGTGCCGCGCCTCGACCGCCGCCACCACGTAGTCCAAGAGCGCTCCGGCGATCAGCATCACCACCGCCGGAAACAGGAAGATCGCCAGCAGCAGCGTGACCGCCCCCGAGAGCCAGCCTTCGAGGAACCCGAACCACGAATCCTCGAGCCAGCCGCTCGATTCGATGAACCAGGCGATGCCGTACCAAAGGCCGGCGAAGGTCGCCAGCGCGCCCGCCAGGCTCGCCAGCACCACCCAGTTGAGAGCTGGGTCGGTCAATTGCCGAAAGGATTTCAAAAGCGCCGAAATCATCGCGCGCATCCTATAGCGGCGGACTCCGGCGCGCCACGGCTAATGGCGCGGCGGGCCAAGGCCGTACTTGCCCCGACGGCGCATGCGATTATATTCTCCAGCAGCCATCATCCCCGCCCCTTGGGGCAATTTCACGGCGCGATCCATCCGCCCGAATTCCGGGCTCCCGGCGAGAGGAGACAATAATGGCGGACACCCCGCTGGACGTGGTCGGCATCGGCAACGCCATCGTCGACGTTCTGGCGCACACCGACGAGGCGTTCCTGGAGGCGCACGGCCTGGCCAAGGGCGCGATGACGCTGATCGACGCCGGCCAGGCGCAGACGCTGTACGACGCCATGGGGCCGGGCATGGAGATGTCGGGCGGCTCGGCCGCCAACACCCTGGCCGGGCTGGCCTCGCTGGGCGGTTACGGCGCCTTTTTCGGCAAGGTGCGCGACGACCAGTTGGGCGAGGTCTTCCGCCACGACATCAACGCCGCCGGCATCGCCTATTACACCCAGCCGGCGCGGGCCGGTGCCGCCACGGCGCGCTGCCTGGTGCTGGTCACGCCCGACGCCCAGCGCACCATGGGCACCTATCTCGGCGCCTCGGTCGAGTTCGGCCCCGACGACGTGGACGAGGACACGGTGGAAAAGGCGGCGATCACCTATCTGGAGGGCTATCTGTTCGACCCGCCAAACGCCAAGCAGGCGTTCCGCAAGGCCGCCGAGGTCGCGCACGCGGCCGGGCGCAAGGTCGCGCTGACCCTGTCGGACCCGTTCTGCGTCGAGCGCCACGGCGCCGAGTTCCGCGAACTGGTGGACGGCCACATCGACATCCTGTTCGCCAACGAGGCCGAAATCATCGCGCTTTACGAAGCGGCGGATTTCGACGCGGCCTTGCAGGAGGTGCGCGGGCGCTGCGAGGTCGCGGTGCTGACGCGCAGCGAAAAGGGCTCGATCATCACCGCCGACGGCGAGGTCCACGTGATCGACGCCGAGCCGGTGGAAAACGTCGTCGACACCACCGGGGCGGGCGATTTGTACGCCGCCGGCGTGCTCTACGGCCTGACCCACAACCATCCGTTCGCCGAGGCTGGGCGCATCGGCGCCGTCGCCGCCGCCGAGATCATCGGCCACATGGGCGCGCGCTCCGAGACGCCGCTCGCCGATCTGGTGAAAGCCAGGCTGGGCTAGCCGCGACGGCGGACGACCCGGTGACCGCCCCCGCAACGGCAAGAAAAAGCTGGCGCGAAGCGCTCGCCGTCTATGCCCACCGGCGGGTCATCGGCATGCTGTTTCTCGGCTTCTCGGCCGGGCTGCCGTTCCTGCTGGTGTTTTCCACGCTCTCGGCCTGGCTCAGGACCGAGGATATCAGCCGTTCGGCCATCGGCTTCTTCAGCTGGGTCGGCATCACCTATTCCATCAAGTTTTTCTGGGCGCCGGTGGTCGACCGGATGAGGCTGCCGTATCTGACCCGGGCGATGGGGCAGCGGCGCAGTTGGATGCTGCTGGCCATGGCCGGTATCGGCGCCGGACTGCTCGGCATGGCCGGCACCGACCCGAGCCAGGACCTCGCGCGCATGGCCGCCTTCGCGCTGCTGGTGGCGTTCTCCTCGGCGACCCAGGACGTGGCCATCGACGCCTACCGCATCGAGGCGGTCGAGCGCGACCTGCAGGGGGCGATGGCGGCGACCTACCAGCTCGGCTATCGCATCGCCATCCTGGCGGCGGGCGGCGGCGCGCTGGTCGCCGCGGACGCGATCTCGTGGCCGGCGAGCTATGCCGGGCTGGCGGCGCTGACGCTGGTCGGAATCGTCACCGTTTTCGTAATCCGCGAGCCCGAGGTAACGCGCGACCCGGGCGCGCTGATGCGCGAGGCCCGCGTGGTCGATTTCATGGAGCGCAGCGCCCACCTGCCGAACCGCTGGCGGGCGGCGGCGGGCTGGTTCATCGGCGCCGTGGTCTGTCCGTTCGTCGATTTCTTTCAGCGCATGGGCTGGCTCGGGCTGGTCATCCTGATCTTCATCGGCAGCTTCCGCATCAGCGATATCCTGATGGGGGTGATGGCCAACCCGTTCTATCTGGACCTCGGTTTCTCGCTCACCGAGATCGGCGTGGTGATCAAGGGCTTCGGCACCTTCATGACCATCGCCGGCGCGCTCCTGGGCGGCGTGCTGGTGGCGCGCTACGGCATCATGCGGCCGTTGCTGCTGGGCGCGGTGCTGCTGGCGCTGACCAATCTGTTGTTCGCGATCCTGGCGCTCGCCGGGCCCGACATGTCGCTGATGATCGTCACCATCAGCGCCGACAATCTGAGCGCCGGCATCGCCGGGACGGTCTTCATCGCCTATCTCTCGTCGCTCACCAACACCGCCTACACGGCCACGCAATACGCGCTCTTCAGCTCGCTGATGACATTGCCGGGCAAGATATTGGGCGGGTTTTCCGGCATCGTCGTCGACGCGGTGGGCTACGTCGAGTTCTTCGTCTATGTCGCCGGCGCGGGCCTGCCGGCGATCTTTTTGGTGCTGTTCCTGATGCGCCGGATGAGCGCGGACGCGGCCGCCCAGCCCATATGAGCCGCGCGCCGATTGACCGGAAGAAGCGGACGGCGCATGGTGCCGCCACTCGGGCGGTGAGGTGTTTGGGGAGGGCGAGGTCATGCTGATCGGGGTTCCCGGGGAAGTCAAAATCCACGAGTACCGCGTGGGTCTGGTGCCGGCGAGCGTGCGCGAGCTGGGTCATCACGGCCACCGGGTGCTGATTGAGTCCGGCGCCGGGGACGGCATCGGCTCGGACGACGCTTCCTACCTGGCCGCCGGGGCCGAGATCGCCGGCGACGCCGCCGAGTTGTTCGCGCGCGCCGATCTGATCGTCAAGGTGAAGGAGCCGCAACAAGCCGAAATCGCCCTGCTGCGCGAGGGCCAGGTGCTGTTCACCTATCTCCACCTCGCCGCCGACCCGGCGCAGACCAAGGGGCTGATCGATTCGGGGGCGATCTGCATCGCCTACGAGACGGTGACCGACGGCGACGGCGGGCTGCCGCTGCTGGCGCCGATGAGCGAGGTCGCGGGCCGCATGGCGGTGCAGGTCGGCGCCCATTGCCTGGAGAAGGAGCAGGGCGGCGCCGGCGTGCTGCTGGGCGGGGTGCCGGGCGTGACCGCGGCCCGGGTGGTGATCATCGGCGGCGGCGTGGCCGGCACCAACGCCGCGCGCATGGCCATGGGCATGGAAGCCAAGGTCACGGTGATCGAGAAATCGCTGGCCAAGCTCTACGACCTCGATTTGCGCTTCGGCGGGCAGCTCAACACCATGTATTCGACCGTCGATGCCATCGAGGCGCACGTCGCCGAGGCCGATCTGGTGATCGGCACGGTGCTGGTGCCGGGCGCGGCCGCGCCCAAGCTGGTGAGCCGCGCCATGGTGGCCGCCATGCGCAAGGGCTCGGCCATGGTCGACGTGTCGATCGACCAGGGCGGCTGTTTCGAGACCAGCCGGCCGACCACCCACGCCGATCCCACCTACATCGAGGAAGGCGTGGTGCATTACTGCGTCACCAACATGCCGGGAGCGGTGGCGCGCACCTCGGCGCACGCGCTCAACAACGCCACGCTGACGTTCGTGCTGGCGCTGGCGGGAAAGGGCCACGCGGCGGCGCTGCGCGACGATCCGCATTTCAGGGCCGGCCTGAACGTGCACCAGGGCCGCGTCACCTACGAGGCGGTGGCCCGCGAT
>CBDVDY010000015.1:0-19993 GCA_965372875.1 uncultured Alphaproteobacteria bacterium
GAATTCGCCGCCGCGGCGATCGAATTCCAGGCGCTCGCCGACCAGGGCCATGCACGCGCGCGGAGCTACCTCGCCTTCATGTACTCCGAAGGGCGCGGGGTCCCCAGAGACGACGCGATGGCGGTCAAATTATACCGGGCGGCCGCGCTGCAGGGGCTCGCCAAGGCCCAATTCGGCCTGGCGTTCCTGTACGAGCACGGCCGAGGCGCGGCGCGGGACGACGCGATTGCCGCGAAATGGTACGCGAAGGCCGCCGCCCAGGACTACGTCAAGGCGCAAATGAATTTGGCGGCGCTTTACACGGCGGGGCGGGGCGTCCCGCGGGACTATCATGAAGCCGCCAAATGGTACCGCCGGGCGGCGGGAAACGGCGATCCGGAGGCACAGTTCAATTTAGGCGTGCTCCTCGTCGGCAGCCTGCTCGGCCCTCCGGATTATGCTGGCGCCGCCAAAAGGTTTGCCGCCGCCGCCGGCAGGGGGTTGCCCGAAGCCCAGTACAACTTGGCGATCCTGTATGCCGAGGGAGCCGGCGTCCCTGGCGATTTCGTCAAGGCCTATATGTGGTTCAGCGTGGCCGCCGCGCGCGGAAAGGCCGACGCCAAAACCGCTCGCGATACGATTTCCGGCCGCATGACCCGGGACGAAATTGGCGTCGCCGAGCATCTGGCGCAAATCTGGAAGCCGTCCGCAAACTGATTTTTCCGGCGGATTGGACCCGGCTATTGCCGAGCGGGTATTTGGCTCGGCAAACATTGCCGAGGCCCGGCAAGATTTGCCGCCGATGCGCCGTCCGTTATCGACCTCTCCTAGAAACATGTATATTTTTCAATGGCTTATCCGGTGAATCGGGTTGGCACGGGATTCGCTTGTGGTACTGCGGATACCACTATCCACAGATAGATGATGCGCTGAATGATGATTCGAATTACGCCCCAATCGTCCCACGCCCTGCCCACCGCGCTGGCGCGCCTGGTCGCGGTATTGACCGCCTGCGCCGTCGCGCTGGTGTTGTTTTCGGTCAATGGCGCGGACGCGAAATCGCGGATCAAGGATATCGCGGATTTCGAAGGCGTCCGGGACAATATGCTTGTGGGATACGGGCTTGTCGTCGGCCTCAACGGCACCGGCGATACTCTCAACAACTCACCGTTCACGCAGCAAAGCCTCATCGGCATGCTCGAGCGATTGGGCGTGAACACGCGGGACAACCTCACCAATCTCAACACCAAGAACGTGGCGGCGGTAATGGTCACCGCCACCCTGCCCGGATTCGCCCGCCAAGGTTCCAGGATCGACGTCACCGTCAACGCCTTGGGCGACTCGGACAGCCTGCTCGGCGGCACTCTGCTCGTCACGCCGCTGCTGGGTGCCGACGGCGAGGTCTATGCGGTATCCCAGGGCGCCATCGCGGTCGCCGGGTTTTCCGCCAAGGGCGACGCGGAAACAATAACCAAAGGCGTGCCCACGACGGGTCGAATCTCGGCCGGCGCCATCGTCGAGCGAGAAATCGGCTTTGAGCTGGCCAGCCTCGAATCGATCAAAATCGCGCTTCGCAACCCCGATTTTACCACCGCGCGCCGAGTAGCCCAGGCGATCAACGCCGCGATCGGCAGTGTTGTCGCGCAGCCGCTTGACCCCGGCACGGTTGTTCTTAGCGTGCCCCAGTCCTACGCGCGGAACGCCGTCGGCCTTTTGACCGACATCGAACAGCTCCCCATCGAACCCGACCAAGCCGCGCGCATCGTCATCGACGAACAATCCGGCGTGATCGTCATGGGCGAAAGGGTGCGGATCAGCAGGGTCGCCGTTGCCCAGGGCAACCTCACTATTCGCATCACCGAATCGGCTCAGGTGTCGCAACCCGCGCCCTTCTCCAACACCGGCACCACCACGACGGTGCCGCGCACGCAGATCGACGTGGACGAGGATGCTACCCGGAAGTTGGGCATCCTGGAAACCGGCGTCAGCCTGCAGGAAATGGTGACCTCCCTGAATGCTCTTGGCATCGGTCCGAGAGACCTGATCTCGATTTTGCAGGCGATCAAGGCCGCCGGCGCGCTGCAAGCGGAAATCGAGGTGCGGTAATGACCATACCGAATCCCGCCATCGCCCTGGCGTTAACTCCCGATGCCGCTTCGCCCGTCGCGAAGAGCGCCAACCTAAAAAACATCAAGGCGACGGCACAAGAATTCGAGGCCGTGTTTCTGTCCCAGATGTTCTCGCACATGTTCACGGGTCTGGGTTCGTCCGGCCTGTTCGGCGGCGGCTCCAGCGAAGAGACATACCGAACAATGATGTATCAGGAGTTGGGCAAGACCTTGTCGAAAGCCGGCGGAATCGGCATCGCCGATTCGGTGATGCGGCACATGCTGAAGCAGCAGGAGGTATAGACGCCATGCACGCTACCGCACTTTCCGAAACCAGCGGGCCAGCGGGTTTCGTCGACGGCCTGATCGCCGTGGCCAGCCGCCTCGTCCGCTTGTTGGAAACGGAAACGGCGCTGCTCCGCGATATGCGGCCCGGTGCGATCCACGAACTTCAAGAAGAGAAAATGCGCTTGGTTCGCGGCTACGAATCGATGGCCTCGGAAATTCGCGACGATCCGGCGCGCCTGGAGGCGATCTCGGACGCCGCGCGGCAGGAGTTGCGCGGCGCTGTGAACCAGTTCGAACAAGCGGCCGAAAACAATGCGCGCGCCCTGGCGGCCGCCCAGGACGCCAACGAGCGGTTACTCAAGGCTATCGTCCAGGCCGCCACGGAGAAAACCGCGGACACGAAGACATACGCCAGCGACGGCGGCTTGCGCAAGAACGGCAGGCCCGACACGCACGGCATATCACTGACCATTAACCAGGAACTGTAAGGCCAGCGAGGCCGACACATTATGTCGCTGACGTTATCACTGCAGACGGCTCTTTCGGCGCTGAAATATAATCAGGCGGCGCTGCAGATCACGTCCAACAACGTGGCCAACGCGAATACCGAAGGGTACTCGCGAAAAATCGCCTCGCCGATTTCCCAGGTCATCGGCGGCACGGGTGTGGGCATTCTGGTCTCCGATATCTCGCGCCAAGTCAATGACAACCTCATTCGCGATTTACGGTCGCAAACATCCGATTTCGGCCGTCTCGACGCCCGGCTCGAATTTCTCAAGCAAGTGCAGGACATGTTCGGCTCGCTCGCGAGCAACAGTTCGCTCTCGGCGAACATCGCCGATCTGTCGACCAAGATGGAGGCGCTGGCAACCTTCCCGGAGGATGCGAGCGCCCGACAGAGCCTGATCTCCACGGCCGTAGCCCTTGCCCAGCAATTCAACGACATGTCGGACAACATCCAAACGTTGCGTGCCGCCGCCGACAATCAGATTGCCGAGACCGTGACGGCGCTGAACGCCGATCTCATTAATATCAAGGATCTCAATGTCCGCATCTCCAGGTCCACGGCGATCGGCGACTCGACGGCCGAGCTGCAGGACCAGCGCGATATCATTATCGCCAAAGTCGCCAAGCAGCTCGACATCACGACCTTCGATCGCGACACCGGTGAAACGGTCGTGGTGACGCGGAGCGGCAGGGTCCTGGTCGACGCCACCGCCGCGACATTTGTGTACACGCCGGTTTCCGGTCTCGGCGCGGGGGTCACCTATCCCGCCAACATCAACGGGATCATCCTCGACGGTATCGACATCACCACCCAGATCAAGGGTGGCCGCATTTCCGGTCTCATCGATATGCGGGACACAACCCTGGTCAACCTGCAGTCCGAGATCGATACGCTTGCGGGGCAACTGCGCACCGAAGTCAACAAGATACACAACGATGGCGTGGGCTTTCCGCCGCCCAATACGCTGACCGGCACGCTCACGGTCGCCGGCGCCGACGCGCTCCCCGCTCCCGCCGGGACCGTGCGCATTGCCGTGGTCGACGCCAACGGCAACGCCGTCGCCGCGCCGCTCGATCTGGCGCTGGGCGCCTTGGCCGACGTCACCGCGGTGGTGAACGCGATCAACGCCAGCCCACTGGCCGCCAACATCACGGCCAGTCTCGTCGGCGGCAAACTGGTGATCAACGCCGACAATTCGGCCAACAGCGTCGCCATTAACGAACGTGACAGTGTCTTGGGTGGCACCGGCTTTTCGCACTATTTCGGCTTGAACGATTTCTTCGTCGGCGACCCCAGCGTCAGCCTGGCCCGCAACATCGCGGTCCGCAGCGACATCATCACCAATCCGCATTTCCTTTCGCGGGGCGAATTGACCGAGGCGGCGCTCGCCACCGGCCAGACCGCTATCACGGCCGGCGGCAATTCGGTCATCCAGCGGCTCGCCGGCGTATTCGCCTCCGATATCAGCTTCGCAGCTTCGGGCACGCTGCCGGCAAGCGCCATCAAGTTCAGCGAATACGCGACGCTGATCCTCTCGGGAAGTGCCAACGAGGCGGCCCGGGTCGAGGAGGCGAAGAAATTTCGCGAAGCGGTTCTGGACGACGTGAAATTCCGCGCCCAATCCGTATCGGGTGTCAACATCGACGAAGAGATGGCCAATCTGGTGATCCTGCAAAATGCGTTCGCCGCGGCGTCGCGCGTCATCTCGATCACGTCCGAGTTGATGGACATCCTGGTGCAGCTGGGCCGATAGGAGTGAACCATGTTTCGGGTTAGCACTTTCGCCATAAACAATATCAATCTTGCCAACATCAAGACGTTGCAGAGCCGCATCGCCGACAGGAGCATCGCGATCAGCTCTGGCATGGAAGCTTCTCGATATTCCGGCATCCCCGAGAAGACGAGCCGTCTGGTCAATCTCGAGGCAGCGCACGCCAAATCGGAACAATTCATTAAGAACAATCAGGCCGTCGACTCCCGTCTTCAGACCATGGAAACGCAGATCGGCCATATGTTCGACATCGCCGCCGATCTGCGCTCGCTGCTGGTGCAGGCGATCAACGCCAACAACCTGGATGACATGGCGTTGCAGAGCCAGGCCCAGAGCATGATGGAGCAGGTCGCCGCATTCCTGAACGTCAAGCAGGACGGTCGCTATCTGTTCGCCGGCACGATGACCGATACGCGGCCCGTCGATCTGAACGACGCCGGGTTCGTGACGGCGCCTGCGCCGATTTATCCTGGGACCGCGAACACGAACTACTACCAGGGCAACAGTACGAATCTTACGGCGCGGGCGGACGAGAACCTCACCGTCACCTACGGCGTGACGGCGGACCAGAACGGTTTCGAGGAGTTGCTACGGGCGCTGAAACTGACCGCCACAACGGCGACGACCTCGCCGCCCGACGACCTTCGATTGAACGAGGCGCTGCGCGTTCTAAACCTTGCGATCGATGATTTGCCAAACATCCGGACGACTGTAGGCGCCGCAAGGGCCACGCTCGAACGCACCAACGCCGCGCTCGAGGACGGCATGTTGTACGCCGAGCAGGTGATCGGCGAATTCGAGAATGTCGAACTGACCAAGGCGATTACGCTTATCACGGGTGATCAGTCCGCCTTGGAGGCTTCATTCGCGGCCTTCGCGCAAATGCAATCCGTATCGCTTCTAAATTTCCTTTAACGAACGCACGCAACACAAGATTACGCACTCAAAATGAGGAGTTAAACGGTCATGGTTTCCACCAGCATCGCGTTTTCGGAGGACGCGGACGCCGGGCCAACTTCGGGCGAAGGGGGCGCGGTCATCGAGGTCGACACCAAATTCGGAACGATGCGGTTCGACCCCGACAAAGCAGTCACGATGGCACAGGGTATCCTGGGTTTCCCAGGCTACACTCGGTATGGGCTGGCGACATTGCCGGATCAGCGTTTCGGCCAGTTCATGATCCTGCAGAGCCTTGAGAACGAGGAGCTTTGTTTTCCGGTCCTTCCGCTCGATATGATTCCCGGGGTATTGCAGCCGGAGCATCTCGACGAGGCCTTCGAGGCGCTGTCCATGCCCGCGGATAACGCCGCGGTCCTGATTATCGTGACGGTTCGCAAAATCGACGATAAGGTATCTCTGTCGGCAAACCTTCGGGCCCCGATTTTCATCGAGACCGGCAGCCAGACCGGACGCCAGTTCGTGCTTCCACATGCCGAATACGAGGTGCGCCACCAACTGTGAGTTCGGGAACCCGCTGCTCGTGCCCTGCCCCATTATTCTGGCGCCGCCCCTACTCTTCCGCGCGGCGGAATGAAGCGCGTGATCGCGGCATTCTTCGCACCATTCCCCGCCATCTAATCTGATCGCTCCGCCTGCCCCACCGGACTGATTGGTGGCGCTCCCGCCCGGTGCGCTCACGTCCGGGCGTCGGACCCACTTCCGCCGAACTCATTTTCCCAAGGTAAAGTAACAATAAAACCAGCTCTATATGAAGGTCCATTACAATTTTTCTAAAATTTTAATACAATTTATTTTGAATTTTTCAAGTATTGCATTTTTTTTATTATTATTCTTCTTGACAGCTATCAATATATACACTAGTCCTATGATGATAGGATAAGTGCGTTTTGGAAGAACATTGTAATTGTCTGGCGGCGGCGTTTCGGCGTCATCCAGGCCATGGATTTTGATGGAGAACGCCAATTATGGCGGTGGTGGGAATACTCGGAGCTAGCCCGGCGTCGGCCCCAAGCGGGGCAGCGGCCGATGCGCAAACGGATCAGCGGTCGTTCGATCTTGCGAGCGACGCTGTCAGGCTGTTCCGCGACCGCCTTTCCGCCAGCACCGCCAGCAGACGCGCGGGCGAGCTCGCCGGCCTGACCGGTAGTACCACGAACACCTCTGCCGCGGCCTCCATTCTCCAGATCGTCGACAAGGCGCTGACGGATATCGACACCCGCTTGACCCGTCTGAAGGAATTGGCGACGCAGGCGTCCTCCAGCTTACTGGAGGGCCAGACCAAGGACGAGATCCTGTCCGTCACGGAACGGGCCAAGCTGGACACGGAATTCAACCGGCTGCGTGATGAAATCACGGAGATTGTCAATAATACCCAATTCAATGACGCGGATTTGCTGAAGGGCGACAGCCCTGCCACGACGCTGACTCTGGCATTCAAGGTCGGCGGCAATACCGAAGCGTCCGATACGATCACGGTGGCAATCGACGCCGCAACCGTCGCCAACCTCTCCAGCAACTTCGCGACCGCCAAAATCACTACAAGCGCGGACGCCGACGCGGCGCTTACGGAAGTAACGGCGGCGATCAGCAAATTGGATTCGATCCAGGCCGCGGTCAGCGCGGGCGGCGCGGCAATTCACGCGGCGGCGTTCACCAACGGCAATCAGTCGTCGCTGGTGGAAAATCAGAAGCTCGAAACATCCGCGACACAGGTATCGGTCGATCTCTCGCGCCTGATAGCCGAGAGCGCCCTCGAGGACCGTGGCGTCAGCGCGCTGCTTCACGATACCGAACTGAATCGCCAACTGGCGGTGACCCTCAATACCACGATCATCAGGCCGGTCGAGACGGATCGCCCGACCCCAACGTCGGACAACGGTACCGAGCCGCTAAAGCCGATACCGGCGGCACCGGCCGGCGGCACGGGCGCGTTCCTAGCCGCCGCCGCGAGCGCGCCACCCACACAACAGGTGGACGTAGAAGCTTAGCGTCAGCGGCGCTCTATTCGTATTCCTCGTACGATTTTTCCTCGATGATTCGCGAGCCCAGATAGTCGTTGATTGCCCGCTTGATTCTGGCCCGGCGATCATTGGTCACATAGATCGCGCGGGCGAGTTCGACGAATCCCGACGCAAAATCCTTGGCTTTCTCGCAGGCGCGAATCCTGTCCTCGAGATCCCAAAGCTCCTCGTTGACCGCCTTGAGCGCCGCCGTACGCCGCGCAAGATCGCGGGATGGCTTGAACGCGTTGTCCCGAACGCGCTTCAGCCCTTCGTATTCGGATCGCACGTTTTGCCGCTTGCCGCGATCTCCGATGCGCTCGCTCTTGATCTCGAGGATCGTGATCTTGTCGATCAACTCCCCCGCCGCGACTTCGATCGTCAGTGGTTTGGTACTCATCCGGCCCATTCCTTCAGCGCACTCTCGATACAGGTGAAGGCTCCGTCCCAGTCCCCGGGCGTTGGTTGGCGAAAAAGACGCATGCCGGGTAACAATTGGTGCCTTTGCTCCATAACAATGAGGGCAAGGGGCGGCAAACCGACCGGTAAACAACAATCGATTTTGGTAACCAAAGGGTAAATTTCCGGCTCTCGCCTCGCTCAGCCGAGTTTGAGCGGCGGCAACAAGAACGGGCTCGCCTTGCCCTTGTTTAGGAAACGCCAGCGCGCCCAAAGCGCGGCGCGCAAATATTCGAACAGGCTGTAGCGCGTGAAATCGCCGACGTAATCCGGGGCCTTGGCAAACAGAGCCCGCTCAAAGTCGAAGGGCTCGTCGATCATTGGCTCGATCGCCGCCAAGTCGCGCTCGAACCCGGTCTGATCCTCCTCGACATAGCCATAAAGCCGGCGGAAAGGATAGAAGAGCGTTCCCAGCACGAATTGATCCCGCTTACTCAGCACCCGGCCCAAGGGGCGGCTGATCGCTTCCTTGTTGAACGGGTCGGCATTGCCAAACAGCGACGAAGACGGATCGCCCCACCACGTCTTCCCCTGCATCGTCGGCTGGTAGAGCGACTCGGTCTCCTCGATCCCCATCCAGCGGCATAGCGCCCGCATGGTCCGTTTGGGATCGTTCTTCAGATCTTCGAGCCGCACCCCGGCCGATTCGTTCAAGGAGAACTCGATCCGATCGACGTCGAACAACAGCCGCACGACGTTGTTGACGATGGTAACGTAGTCACCCGGCCCGGAGAAGGTTTGCGACAGCCAGGCCTCGCAGCTTTGCAGCGGCTCGCGCACGATCATCAAGAGTTTCGCGTCCGGGAAATACTTGCGGAAGTTCGAGAGCTCGAAAAAGTTCGGGTTGTGGATGTGATAGAAAATGAGTTCACGCGCGGCTTGCTTCCCTTGGGCCGCCTCGAACGCCGCGTGCACGGCGCGAAAGAAGTCGCCGTGATCGATGCTCTTGCGCGATTGCATGAGTGCATTCAGCGTCTGCTCGAACGCCGCCCGGTCCAGCGATAGAAATTCGTTGCCCCGTGGGCCCACGTGGGTAAAGCCCTCGCTCTCGCCGACGCCGTATTTGCGCCCGGTCGGGTTGCCGGGGACGCCCTTGGGGTTGCGCGCGTCGAACAGCACTTCGTAGAGCCGCGAAAATTGCGGCGCCAGGTTCGTCGGCTCGGCGGCACGGATCGTGTCCCACACGTCGTAGCGAAAAAATCCCTTCATATAGATTCCAGGCAGCGTGGTGATTTGCGGATGCCCGTCGAACAGGCTGTGGATCAGGCCGCTGCCGCTGCGGCCGTAATTCATCAGCGCGACCATGCGTTCGGGCAAGGGCGGTGCCTTAGCGGTTTGGTCCCCGCCCGACGGCAACGCCACGCGATCCGCCTCGGCCGAGCGAATTTGCGCCACGGCCCGCTCGTACACGGCAGGAAGGTTTTCGCGGTCGAAAACGCACGGAAAATAGTCGAGGACACAGGAATACGATGCATCGGGCTCGAGCGCCCGCAACCTCTCGATCCAGGCATCGAGCCCAGACGAATCGCCGCCGCCGCCGCGATGCGCCAAGATCGCCAACGCGTGGCCCAGGCTGATATACAGGTCCATGAACCCGGGCTTCAGCTTCAGCGCCCCGGCATAGGCGTCGAGCGCCGCGCTCATATCGCCGTGATAGCGGTATGCCATCGCCAGGTTGAGCTGAATCTCGGGATGGCTCGCGTTCAGCTCGGCCGCTCGGCGCAGCGATGCGATTGCCGCGTCGATATGTCCGATCCGCAACAACAGGCTGCCCAAATTGTTGTGCGACGGCACGTAATTCGGGTCGCATTCCAGCGCTTTCCGAAAACAGGCGATCGCCGCGCCGGTATCGCCTTCGGCCATCCACAAATCGCCCAGGCCGTGGTGCGCATCGGCGTATTCGGGTGCCAGTTCGATAGCCTTGGAAAGCTGCGATTTGGCCGCCACATTGTCGCCGATCTGCGCCAGCGCGACCCCCAAAAATTGCAGCGCCACCGGATGATCCGGCTTTTGGCTCAACACCCCGCGATACGCCTCGATCGCACGCGCGCGGTCCCCAGCCCGATGCAGCGCCAGCCCCGCCCGCAGAGCCTCGGCGAAAGGGTCCGGGGCCTGTGCGCCCGGTTTTTTAGGCGATGTCTTGTTGGAAGAGCCGGCAGCCCGCTTTCGCGCCGCCTGACCGAGGCGTCTGTTCATATATCCCCACCGCCCGGGAAGCCGAATCACGCCCAGAACGTGAGCGAACCAGAGTCGGCGGTTGGTATAGGGTATCAGGGTAAAGGGATCGTTACGGGCCTGGGGGCGGACAAGAAGGAAAGCCAGCGAGAAATAGTGCCGCCGGAAGGTATTGAACTTTCGACCTCGCCCTTACCAATGGCACGCTCTACCCGTGAGCTACCGCGTCCCAGTGCGGGATCGGCCCAGGCAGATTCGGACAGCCCGAACAACCGTTTGGTGTCAATGCGTGGCGGTACCGGCCGCGCGTCAAGCGAGGCTGGTGGCGACTGGTTCGACGCCAAGTTCGGCGGGGCAGAGATTCGCAAGACGATTCGTCTGGGCTGCATTGCCGTGCCCGACGGCGTGGTCCGCCGGTCCTATTCCTCGCCGGCGACGCGTCGCGCTTCATGACCGGCCAAGTGCTTTACGTTAATGATAGCCGGCGGAGAGGACGCCGCCGTACCGCGGCACCTGGGGCGCAGCTCGGCCATGCGCGTCTTCACCCGCTCGCAGAGTTCCCCGCCGATGCTGTCGCTGTCCATGCTCTCGAGCACGCTCATCAGCTGCCGCGCGAATATCGAATGACCCGCGCCGCCATCGTCCCGAACGCGTTTCAGCCCTTCGTATTCGGATTGCACGTTTTGTCGCTTATCGGGGTCCCGGATACGTTCGCTCTTGATCTCGAGGATGGTGATCTTGCCGATCAGCTCCCGCGCCGCGACTTCGATCGTCAGTGGTTTGGTACTGATCTCGCGCGCTTCTCCAATTCGCCCTCGATGGCGGCAAAAACGCCATCCCAATCTCCAGGAGTGTGTTGGCGAAATAGACGCATTGCCGGGTGCCAGATCGTACGATCGCCCGACAGTCCCCAGCGCCAGTCCGGTACCTTTGCCAGCGCAACCCAGACTTCGACACCCAGCGCCCCGGCGAGGTGGGGCACGGCTGTATCCGAAGTGATCACGAGATCGAGGTTGGCCATAATCGCCGCTGTATCGACAAACGCTCCGGATTCCTCATCCACATCGGGACCCAAATCCTCGACGCTCCCCGCTTCCGGCAGCGCCAGTAGTTGATCGCGGCCGGGTCCCTTCTGCAATGAAATCACGCGTACGCCCGGAATTTGGGTCAGGGGGACGAAATGTTCGAGCGGTACGGAGCGGGATCTGTCCGCGCGGTAGTCGGAATTTCCCTGCCAACAAATGCCGACCTTGAATCCGTCCTTGCCCAGCCGGTCGCGCCAGCGTGCGGCGAGTCCCGCGTCCGGCCGCAGATAGGGAATGCCGGTGCTCGCCGCCTCGACCGTCGGCCACGCCAATCCCGGCAGGCTGAGGAGCGGGACCTGTGCGTCGTAGGCGGGAACGGCTCCCCCACGCGGCAGCAGGCAATCCACGCCTTCCAGCCCGGACAGCAATGCTTCGAGCTGCGGCGGGCATTCGAACAGGAGGTGGCGGCAACGTTCCTTCGCGAATCCCAAATAACGGGCAAACTGGATCGCGTCGCCCAGCCCCTGCTCGGCGTGAACCAGCAGCGTCCCTTCATCGAGGCGCGCGCCGGCCCACTCGGTGCCGCCCGGGCGCCGCATGGCGAAATCGGGCAGCGCGCGTCGCCACTCGTACTCGCGCCAGCCTTCCTCGTAGGCGCCCTCCATCAGAAGCGCCAGCGACAGGTTCCAGTGCGCCTCCGCATAATCGGGGTCAAGCTTTATTGCCGACCGAAAATGCCTGGCGGACTCATCGACACGGCCCTGCTGCCGGACCGCCGTACCCAGATTGGCAAGCGCCCGTGGATTGATGGGATTGATCCTGAGCGCCTCGGCGAAGCGCGCTTCGGCGGCGGCGTAATCTTCCGCGGCGAGATGGGCGTTTCCGAGGTTGTATTGAAACTCGGCGTTCTCCGGCGCAAGCTCGATCGCTCGCCGCAGACTTTCGATCGCCTCGGCCGGCCGCCCCCATTCACGAAACGTGATTCCGAGATTGGACCAGCCCTCCGCGAAATCAGGCCTAATTTTCAGTGCCTTGCGATGGTATGTTATGGCCTCGTCGAACTCGCCGATTGTCTTCAAAGCGTTGCCGAGTGCGGTCTGTATGTCCGGGTCCTCCGGGGCGAGCCCGGCGGCGATCCGCAGCTGCGCTACTGCTTCCATGTTGCGGCCCATGGCGCGCAGAGCGACGCCCAACGCCTGGTAGTGGGCCGGCTCCTCCGGATTGACCGCGATCGCCTTCTGGAACAACTGCACGGCGCGCTCGACCCGGCCCGACTGCTGATTCAGCAGCGCAAGGTTATAGAGCGCGTCGGCCCGGTCCGGCTGCTTGCGCAGGACATGCTGATACAACGCTTGGGCCTTCTTGAGATTTCCCGCCTTGTGGTGCTCGACCGCCTGCTCGAACTTGTCGACACGCGGGCGCGGTCGCGTGACAGATTGGAGATTTGCGGCGGACATGGCGGCGATCGTAGAAATCAGAGGTTTAGAAACTGTTGACGTTTGCGGCCGGCTCCGGCCGGCCCCCGCCGCGCATGGAGCGACGCTTCCTGCCCAACCAGATCTTGCCGACAAGGCCATAAAGCGACTGTTTACCGAATCCCGGTAATGATGCGGGAAACCGGCGGCTTGGACGCCGGTCGCGATCCTCCAGCGGCTCGACCAGCCGGTCCAAGGGGAAATCGGCATAATGACGGAACAATATCGGCGAGCAACCGTGAGCGTCTCGACGGCGGCCGAACCTCAGCCGGCGGCCGCTACCCTGTCGCGGGCGATGGACGAGCATCGCGCCGGCCGGCTCGACGAGGCGGAGGCCAGCTATCGGCTGGTCCTAGAGCGGCAACCCGAACAGCCAGACGCGCTCAACTATCTCGGTGTCCTTCTTCACCAGACCGGTCGCAGCGAGGAGGCTATCGCGCTCCTCCGGCAATCGACCGTCCAGAGACCCGACTCATCTCATTTTCACGCCAATCTGGGGAAGGTGCTGCAAGACTGCGGAAACGTTGCGGAGTCGATCGGGTATTACCGCGAAGCTCTCGCGCTTGACCCACGCTCCGCCGAGGCATGGAACAACCTTGGTACCGCGCTCATGGCGGTCGACGATGTGGACGAAGCCGCCGACGCCTTCAAAAAGGCGGTGGACTTCAAGCCCGACCACCCCGAAGCGTTTCACAATCTCGGAAATGCGCTCGTCCGCCAGGGCCGGCTTGACGACGCGATCTCCTGCTACCGCCACTCAATCGCACTCGACCCGAATCTGATTCACGCTTACAACAGTCTTGGCATGGCATATCAAACGGCGGGACGAGTCGACGAGGCCGTCGCAGCCTACCGAAACGCCATCGCCCTGGATATCACCTTCACCGAGGCGCTTGGCAATCTCGGCGTGGTGTTCAAGGACGATGACAGGATGGAAGATGCCATTGTGGCGTTCCGTCAAATCGTCGCCCTCACCCCGGATAGCGCGACCGCACACAGTGATCTAGGCAGCGCGCTTAACGTGTCCGGCAATTATGAAGAGGCCGTCGCGTATTACCGCCGCGCCCTCGAAATCCAGCCGGACAACGCCCAAACCTACAACAACCTCGGCACCGCACTGCAATTGTCGGGCAACCATGACCGCGCCGCCGAAGCCTACCTCAAATCGATCGAGCTTGAGCCGGGCGACCTAAGCACCTTTCTCCACCTCGCCTATCCTCTCATCGTCCTTGCGGATCAGTGTAACAACGGCGAATCGGATGGCTCTCAAGACATCAACGAATACATCGACCGGGCGGTCACCCACAATTCGCAATATTTTGGGTCGTATTTTCTGCGCTACACGATCGACGCCATGATGGCGCCGGATCGCGCGCCGGCCAGCTACGAGCAAGCACGCGACAGGCTCCCGAGCATCGAAGACGAAACGATACCGTTGGCACCTGTCTCTCGAGGCGCCGGTTGCGGATCCAGGAACGACAACCTGCCGCGCAAATGCGTGGCTTTGCTGCATTTTGGCCGCAGTGGCTCCGGCTTCCTGCATAGTATAATCGATGGCCACTCCCAAGTTACGACTCTGCCGGGCGTGTACACGAAGGGCTTTTTCGGGCCCGGTGTCTGGCGCAACCTGACGGAAGGGTCTACCGGCGGCCTGCTGGACCGTTTCGTTTCCACCTACGAAGTGCTGTTCGACGCCACGAGCAATAGATCGGTGCCCGGCGATCCGATGTCGTCGTTGCACGGCTTGGGCGAAGCCGACGGCTTTACCACGATGGGAGACGACCGCTCGACGCCGCTTTCGGTGGATACCGGCGAATTCAAGCGCGCCTTTTCCGGCATGTTGGAGGGAAGAGAATCCCTCCACCAAGGTGATTTCTTTCGAATGATCCACATGGCGTTCGAATCGGCGATCGGTCGAACGCAAGATCAGGACACAATCTTTCACCACATCCACAATCCGACCAGCTACGATTTCGCCAATTTCCTCAAATACTTCCCGAACGCAAGGCCGTTGGTCATCGTCCGCGAGCCGCTGCAAAGCTGCGAATCGTGGTTATCGAGCATGTTTCAAGCACGCGGTGCAAGTAAGAATTCATACAAGGGTATGATCTTGCGCGTCATCAGTATGCTGTTTCAGGTAGACAAGACCGAGTACAAGCTGCAGGAGTCCGCCGGGCTCCGTCTTGAGGATCTGAAGAACGACCGGCAGGCAACGATCCGCGCTCTGTGCAAATGGATCGGAATCGAAGAGGAGGATTCGCTCTATTCGTCGACCATGCAGGGGCTCAAATGGTGGGGTGAGCCCGGCGGAGCGACACACGGCGAAGCCGACCAATGGGGCAAAAAGGCGATTTCCCGGAAAGTCGGTACACTGTTCAGCGAATCCGATCAATTTATCCTGCGAACCTTGTTCCATCCGTTCAGCCGTCTTTACGGCTATGCCGAGCGCGACGATGACCGTTTCCGGCGGGATTTGACGGCGATCGCTCCAATGATCGATGCACCCTTCGATTTCGAGCGAACATATTTCGAGAAACACGGCATGGACCCGGCCGAAATTACGTCGCTCGGTACCTGCCGATATTTTCGCGCTGCCCTTCGCGCGCGCTGGCGGGTCCTCGACCAGACCGGCACCTATCCCGACATGATTACGCCTTTGCCCATCAAATAGGTACCCGGGCGGGCCGCTGGATTTCAGATTTCCAGTGCTAATTTACGCGTTAAATCAAAGGTTAAGCCAATATTAAGATTGTCCGAGCAAGATTCGGATGGACCGGTGCGGCGGGCTAAGTCCGGCGACATCCGGCCGGATTGAGGCGGAAGGCCGCTCGGATCGTCCCCGAGCGAGGCGTCGCTAGGGATCGCCAGCCCGGAGCCAGAACGTGGTATCACCCAAGGATATGGATGTTGTGATCCTTTGTGGCGGCCTCGGGACGAGGTTGCGCGAGGAGACCGAATTCAAGCCGAAGCCGATGGTGGAAATCGGCGGCAATCCGATCCTGTGGCACATTATGAAATACTACCGCCATTTCGGATCGCGAAATTTTATCCTTTGCCTGGGTTATCGCGGCGATGTCATTCGCGACTACTTCCTGAACTATCGCTACAGCAACAGCGACATCGCCGTCGATCTACGGTCGGATTCGGTGGAAACCCTTTCCAACCGACTGGCCGAGGACTGGCGCGTGGTATTGGCGGACACCGGCGTCGAGACCCTGACTGGATCGCGCATCAAGGCGGGGATCCCTTATCTGCGCGGTGATACGTTCTTCGCGACATACGGCGACGGCGTAACCGACGTGGATCTAGACCGGTTGCTTGCCCATCACCGCAATTCGGGCAAGCTCGCCACCGTCACCGCGGTCCACCCCTCTTCGCGCTATGGCGAGTTGGTGATCGACGGCGATCTCGCCAGATCGTTCCGCGAAAAACCTCAGGTGGCGGACGGCTGGATCAACGGCGGTTTCTTCGTGTTCGAGCGCGAAGCATTCGACTACATCCGCCCGCAAGCGAACGTTAGCCTCGAGGTCGGGCTCCTGGAGCAACTTGCCGAGAACGGCGAGCTGGCGGTCTACCGGCATGATGGTTTCTGGCAGTGCATGGACACCTTTCGCGAGATGTTGCTGCTGAATGAGATGTGGGACTGCGGCCGAGCCCGATGGCAGATTTGGCGCGAATGTCGGCTCTCGGCGTAAGCCCGGAGCACTGGCGCGGGCGCAAGGTCTTCGTCACCGGCCACACCGGCTTCATGGGCGGTTGGCTGTCGTTGTGGCTCGCGCGCGCCGGGGCAAGCGTTACCGGCTATGCGCTCGCCCCTCCGACCGAGCCAAGCTTCTTCGAGGCGGTGGGACTCGAACACGATCTCGAATCGCACATCGCTGACGTAAGGGACGGCGAAGCCCTCGCGGCCGCCGTCGCCGCGGCGAACCCGGAGATCATCTTTCACCTTGCGGCGCAACCCCTGGTTCGCGCGGCACACGCCGAGCCCGCCATCACGTTCGCGACAAACGTCATGGGGACGGTCAACCTGCTACAGGCCGCCCGTGCAGCCGACAACCTGCGGGCTATCGTCGTCGTTACCACGGACAAGGTGTACGACAATCGGGAATGGGACTGGGGGTATCGGGAGAACGATAATCTTGGCGGCCACGAACCCTATGGCACAAGCAAGGCCTGCGCCGAATTTGTCGTCGACGCCTATCGCCACAGTTATCTATTGAATGGCGGTTCGGCCGTGGGCGTCGCCACGGTTCGCGCCGGCAATGTTGTTGGCGGCGGTGATTGGGCCCGCGACCGGCTGGTGCCCGACGCCATGCGGGCATTCTCCCGCGGCAAGCTCTTTGAGCTACGCAACCCGAAATCGATCCGGCCCTGGCAGCATGTGCTTGAACCGGTTCGTGGCATGCTGACGCTGGCCGAGCGCCTTTGCGCCGAGCCGAAGGCGATTTCGGGTCCATGGAATTTTGGCCCCGCGCGCGAGGACACATTAACGGTCGAGCGGGTGGTTGGCGATCTCGCGCGGCTTTGGGGCAAGGGCGCGCGGTGGCGGGCGGACTCGCGGTCCGGCGGCCCGCGCGAGGCCGGAATACTCGCCCTGGACAGTTCTAAAGCGATAGCGGGGCTGGGCTGGCGGCCGTTCTGGAGCCTTGCCGAAACGCTGGCGCAAACCGTGACGTGGTACCGAACTTACTATGCCGGAGGTGGCGTTCGGGCTTTGAGCCTCGAACAGATGGATACCTTCGCGGGTTGGCACGCGCATCGCCCGATGGCGGTAGCCGATGGCTAGACAGTAGCCGATTTTCGAGCCTGAATTGGCCGCGCCACGTACCTAATACATTTCCGCCAGTGCCTCGGCGACACGCTCGAATACGCCGGTCCAGTCCTCGGTCCGCGTCTGTCGGAACAAGCGCATGCTGGGATACCAGGGACTGGTGTTCTGGTTGGACAACCAGCGCCAATTCGGCACCGCGGGAAGCAGGGTCCAGACCGGCCGGCCGAGAGCGCCGGCCACATGAACGGTCGAGTTGTCGATTGAGATGATCAGGTCCAGCGCGCCGATCTGCGCGGCGAAATCGTCGAGCGACGCCAGCGCATCGATACTTTCATCGTGATGTACGTCCACCCCAAATCGTTCCCGCACTTCCTTCAGATCGGCCGCGCAATCGCCATACTGGACGTTGACGAAATGCGGGCCTGATTGTTCAAACACTGGACGCCAGTACTCAAGCAACGCCGATCGCTGTCGGCCCACCTGCGGATTGCCGCTGCGCCACGAAATTCCAATTTTGGGGCCATCGCCGAGCGCGGCATAGCGAGCCCGGCAAATTCCCGTTCGATCGGGATCGGCCCGCAAATATCCGTTGTGACGTGGGAACCGATCACGGTCAGGGCGCAACCAGCGCGGCAGACCGCCGATCGGAGATTGAAAGTCGACGCCCTCCCCCTCTTCAAGGATCGCCGACGGTTGCCGCTTGGGCACCAACTCGATGTCGGGGAACGAGCGCGCGAAGAGCGGCACGAGCCGCGGGTCGCACTCGAGAACGCATCGGCCGGCGGCAGCGGCAACATCAGGCACGAGGTTCGCGAACATGACCTCGTCGCCGACGCCCTGCTCCGGCCAAACCAATATGGCGCGGCCGTCCAACGACGAGCCGTCCCACCCGGGCAAATCCACATGCCGCGCCTGTCCGTGATAATGCGCGAGCCGCCAGCGCCACTCGTATTCCTCCCAGCCTTCGGCAAAACGTCCCATCATCAGCAGCGCCTGGGATCGGTTCCAGTGCGCGCCCGCGTCGTCTGGTGCCAGCCCAATCGCATGGTCGTAGGCCGCCAGCGCTTCCGGCAGACGATCCTGCTCGAGCAGCGCGTTGCCTAAATTACAGTGCGCTCCCGCCATCGAGGGCTCCAAATCGAGGGCACGCCGGTATGCCGCTTCGGCTTGCTCCAACCAAGAGGAACCGGGTTCGCTGGCCTCCGGTTTTCGGTTGCCGGGTTCATTGCCGCCATGGCGCTGAAAAGCCATCAGAGCGTTGCCGAGATGGTTGTGGGCGTCGACGTACTGGTCGTCGATTTTTATGGCCGCGCGATAGGCGGCGATGGCCTCCTCCAGCTTGCCGACATCCTGCTGTTCGTTGCCCAGCGCTTCCAGCGCCGTCCCGAGATTGTTGTAAGCTTCTGAAAAATTGGGTTCGAGGCCGATCGCCTGTCGGTAGGAGGCGGCGGCATCCGCCAGAGCGCCGCCAGCCGATAACGCGTTTCCCAAATTGTAGAGCCGCTCCGGGGTCGCCGGCGCCAGAATCAGCGCCTCGCGGTAGTGTTGCGCGGCCTCCATCGGCACACCGCAATCCTGCAAAGCCCGGGCGAAATTGCCGTGAAAATCCGCTGATTTAGGGCGCAGGTCGACCGAACGGCGAAGAAGGTCGAGCCCGTCTTGCGACCGGCCGGTCTGGTGCAACAGGATCCCCAAATAGTGTAGCGCTTCCGGTTGGTTCGGATCGCTTGCCAGGATCTGCCGGTACGCTGCCTCGGCCGGGCCGGCCTGACCGGACCGGTGGTGTTGTTGCCCCTTGGCGAGCAACGCGGCAAACGTCTCCGTCACTTGATCCTGCGATGAAAGCGCTTCCGGCTTGCGATTGCCCATGGTTCACTCAATCCGTGGCGGCGCCTGGCCGCTTGCCGGTCTGGCCGCCGATGTGGAGGCGGAAAACCGCATTGCCCTCCGATTGCATCTCGTCGCGGAAATCCGTGGCATTATATTGTGATTGAACACGTGACGTATGGCTGCCGGTGTTGTCCATGCCAGTACCCCCTTCTAACCGTCGACTGGACGCCGGCCATTCACGCCTTCACACCATCGGCTCCAGATTTCGCGGTAGGCGGCCTCGACGGCGCGGGCCATGCCCGCGTGGTCGAGCAGCGGCGAGGCCGCCATGCGCGCGCGCAGGCCCGCCCGCAATTCGGCCAGGCCGTCGGTGTCCCCGGCCAGGGCTGCCGCCCGGGACACGTAGTTCGCCATATCGGGCGCCGCATTCTCTTCCAGACCCACAGCCGACAGAAACGAGCGCCCGTGCCGGCTGAGCGATGTTTCCCCGACGAGAGTCACCACCGGCAACCCCATCCACAGCGCGATATATGTCGCCGTTCCGCCGTTCATCGGCCAGGTATCGAGGGCGATATCGATGTCCCGATAGATGTCCATGCCCGCCGGCCAACCCCGCTCCACCGCGTCGAACGAGACGCGGTCGG
>CBDVDY010000016.1:0-19861 GCA_965372875.1 uncultured Alphaproteobacteria bacterium
GGTTCCGCAATTCGACGTTCCCTGGAGTGCGGCATGAGCGATCCGGCCGCGCGGCAAATGGCCGCCGCCAAGGACGGAACGATGACCGCCGGTTCCGGCGGCCAGGATATTTCGGCGTGGATCAGGTGGCTTCTCAGACTGCTGCCGGCGGAATGGCGGCACCAGCTGATCCAAATCCGATCGCACCGGATCGTCCGGCGTCGCGACGTCGCCATCGTTATGGGACTGTCGATTCTTTCGGTCGCGGTCGAGGCCTTTGGCATCGGCATGATCCTGCCGCTCCTGGATTTCGTGCAGGAGCAGGGCGACGTGTCGGTCCTGACTTCCAAATCGCGCATCTGGGTGATCATCGAGAGAATCTTCAACTGGGCGGGAATCGAGGTCTCGCTGCTCGGCCTGATCGGCACCATCGTCGTGTTGGTGACGCTGAGGCAGATCATTCTTTATGCCGAATTAATGTTTCAGGTGCAGTTGCGAATCCGCTTCGCGCGCGGCCTGATGGTGCGGGTGGCCCGGCAAATTCACGAGAGCCAGGCGCTTTACATCCAGAGCCTGAGCAGCGGCGAGTACGCCAATCTTGTGTCCGAGCAGGTCAAGGCCTGCAGCAATCTGGTGGTTGCCTATTCGGCGGCGTGGCGGCAATTCGTGACCATCGTCATCTACGCGGCGCTGAGCCTGGCGGTCGCCCCCGGCGCGGCGCTTGCGGCCGGGCTGATCGTCGTGGCCCTGGTCCTGGGTATAAACCGGTACGTTTTAGCGGCGCGTCAGGTCGGCCGCCGGATCGTCAAGGCGCAGGTCGGTTTCGCGGCTTCGATGACGCAGCAGTTCCTTGGCTGGCGGGCGATCAAGATCGGCGACACCATCGAAGACGAACTGCGCCGCACGGACCAGGGCGCCCAAGGCGTATTGAGCCTGACGCTCCTGCTTGCACGCATCACCAACCGCGCCGCCGCGGTGATCCTGCTGGCGATGACGCTGATCGCGCTCGGCGCCTTCTATGGCGCGATCGAATATCTGCAATTATCGCTGACCATCATAACGATATTCGTCGTTATCCTGATCCGCCTGACGCCGGTCGCCCGATCAATCGGCGCTACCCGCCAGCAGATCGCAAGTAGCGGTGCCTATCTCGACAATATCCACCGGGTCCTGCGGGAAGCCACGAACAAGCGCGAAGTGGATTCCGGCGACCTGCCGTTCCCCGGCCCGCGCCGGGAAATCGCCTTCGAGAACGTGTCTTTCCATTACGCCGGCGGCGAAAACGGTAACGCGGCATTGAGCGGCGTCACCGTCTCGATCCCGGCCGGCAAACTGACCGCCATCGTTGGGCCGTCGGGCGCCGGCAAGTCGACCTTCGTCGATCTGCTGCCGCGGCTGATAACACCCGGCGCCGGACGGATCACCGCCGACGGCTTGGCGCTCGACGGGTTCACCCTTTCGTCGTTGCGCAGGAACATCGCCTACGCGCCGCAACAGGCGTTCCTGTTCAACACGTCGATCACCGACAACGTGCGCTACGGCCGGCCCGAGACGCCGATGGAGGATGTCGTCGAAGCCTGCCGCCTCGCCTATGCCGATGAGTTCATCCGCGATTTGCCCGACGGCTACGATACGATTGTCGGCGAATCCGGAGTGCGCCTGTCGGGCGGGCAGCGCCAGCGCATCATCCTGGCCCGAACGATGCTGTCGAAGGCAAGCCTGCTGATTCTCGACGAGCCGACCGGCGCCCTGGACCACGATTCCGAGGCGAAAATTCGAGCCGCGCTTCGGAACGCCCTGCGCGACGGAGAAGCGACCATCATTATCATCGCCCACCATTACTCCACCGTGCGGGACGCCGATTTTGTCGTCGTTCTCGAGGAAGGCCGTCTGACCGCCGCCGACAATCCGGATGCGCTGCTTGCCTCCGACAACTGGTTCACCCGGATGAAGCGCTCCGGCATGCCGTTGGCATCGCGGGGAGACGACGAACGCGAGGAAATCGGCGCCGGCGCGCCGGCCGAATCGGAGATGCCGCAATGAAACGCGCGACGACGCCGAAATGCGTCCTGATCAACCCCTACGGCGTGTACAACTGGTTTTATCCCAAAATCATGAAATCTCTGCGCGAGCGATTCGATACGCGCTTCGTGCTCGATGTTGCCGGCCCCGAGCGCGACGCGCGATTCCAGCCATGGTGCGGCGAAAACGACACCCTCATCCACAGTTGGGAGATCGAGGCGGCCGCCAGGGCGGCGCCGATAGCGCCGGACCAGGACGAGATCGCCCGCCGCAACGAGGAGCGGCTGGACGTCAGTTATCTGCGCGACCTTGTGCAACAGGACCGTATCCATTCAACGACTTTCCTGCCTTACGCGCCCGCCCTCCCGTTCTCGCGCGGCAGGCGCCATTCCGCCGACGAGTTGACCGCGCTGATCAATTTCTACATCGACTATTACGATCGCCTGTTCGACGAGCGCGGGATCGATATGGTGCTCGACCGGCCCGCGGGATTGATCAGCAACTGCTGCATCCACGCGGCGCTGGCCCGGGGCATCCCGGTGACCTACATCAACATCGCCCGGCACGAAGACTGCCTGTTTTGGGCCGAAGGCCCCTACCTGAGCACGGGCAGGATCAAGAAAATCTACGACGAACTGCCGCCCCCCGAATTGACAGGGAAGGAAGGGGTTCGGGCGATTGAGGGTCTTGACAATCTATTTAGCAACCTGGCGCGGCAATATTCGTTTCGCGCCCTGCTAAAAACCGTCCCGATGGCGGTCCTGGTGCACCTCATCAAAAGATGGGGGGACTTGAGAAGCGGACACTGGCGCTATCGTCTTGGTCCGCTGCCGACGATTCTACATCAACTCAACGCATGGCGCGTGTGGCGCTATTTGAATCGTACCGCCGAGCACGACATGGACGAAATCACAAGCAAGCCGTTCGTGTTCTTCGCCGTACCCGTGGAGCCGGAGTTCACGGTTCAGTCCCAGGCAAAGGAGTTTGCCAATACGGAAGCGATCATCGAGCAAACCGCGCTTTCGCTGCCCGCGGGTTTCCGGCTGATAATCAAGGAGCACGTGATCATCGGCAACCGGCTACCCTCGTTCTATCGGCGGCTCTTGAAAATTCCCAACGTCGCGATGGCGGCGCCGTATATTCAGGGCCGGGATCTGGTCGCCCGCTGCGAGGCCGTTGCCACCTTGGCCGGGACCGTTGGCTTGGAGGCGGCGCTGCTCGGCAAGCGGACGGTCGCTTTTGCGTTGCACACCGAATACGGCTTCCTGCCCAGTGTACGGACGGTGCATTCGTTCCACGACCTGCCCGAGACGCTGCGCTGGGCGACGCGCGCGCGTTCGGCGCCGGAGGCAATGCAGATTCGGCGGGATGCCGCCCGCTACCGCGACGCCGTCGCCGCGGCGTCGTTTCGCGCGCCCAAGACGCCTCCTTTCTTCGGCAACGCCACGGATATCGCCGACACCGAGTTCGAGAAGTCGATTCAGCAGTTTCTCGACGTCTACCGACTGCAGCTTGGTGAAAACGACGCGGACGAGCAGGCGACGGGGACCGACGCGTGAGCTATACCAGCGCCTATTGGGTCGCGCGAAACGATCTGCACTGGAAATATTCCGGGCCGATTAAGAGAGGTATCTCGCGCGCGTTTCGAACCTCGTATCGGGTTCCGGCAATAACGCCCGCCGCGATCGCCGCCGGTCTGGAGAAGCTGGACGGAATCCTCGAGGAACTGCGCGGCGACGAGCACATCGCGCACTGGCTCGACGCCATCCGGAACCTGCAGAACACTTACCTGCCCGACGGGCAAAGGATGGTCTGGGTGTTCTCGGCGGGCCGGTCCGGCACCTACGTGCTGAACCGCCTCCTGGACAAGACCGGCCGGATTTATCCGGTCCAGCGCGTGGATATCGATCCGCATTTCACGCGGCCCGAGGCGCGGACGGAGCTGTTTTACCGAATCCTGCTGGGGCGCTTCGACATGCATTTCATGAAGCGCTGGATTCTCAAATATCTGGTTGCCCGCGCGGCGATCATCGCCGACGCCTGCCGGGAGCGGAAGCACTTCTGCTACACCGTGCGCAGCGACCGCGAGCACGCTCTCATCATCGCCCGGCTGTTTCCCGAATCCCGCTTCATCTATCTGCACCAGGACCCGTTCAAGACCTTCATGTCGTTTTACGAAAAGGTACGGCGGATCGAGGAGATCGCGCCGCTCTATCTCGACACGCGCCTGCCGGAGCGGGAATTCCGCGGTATCCGCGCGTTCTGGGGACGGGCGCCGGAGATCGCCTGGAATCTCTATCTGGCCCGGACCTTCGTGCGCGCGGCCTTCGACCGGATCGGCGACGACCGCTGCCTGGACATCAAGAGCGAAGAGCTGTTCGACGGCACCCCCGGCACCTACGACGCGATCAACAACCTACTGCCGATCGACGGCATATCGCTGGACGAGTATCGCGCGCATTTCACGGTGCCGGCCAACGCCCGCCAGCCGATCTATCCGGCGAGCCCCAGGGGGCGGGCGCGGTTGGCCGCCAGATACGAGCGTATGACCCGAATCCTCGAAGAGAAGGGCGCGTTTTGACGAATTGGGGCGCGAGAGGCGAGGCCCGGACCGCCGCTTCAGACCATGGCCGCCGCGCAGCGCATATGGCTCGAACGCTTGTTCTCGACCAGATCGCGCTGGAACGCTCGACGCCGGCTTTCGTCGCCCTCCATCAGGGAGCGCATTTCGGGATCGTCGGGAAAGGCGATTTCGCCCCGGACGTACAGGAGCCGCACCATCTCGACGTCGAGGCGTCCGGGCGTCTCCAAATGCAGTACTTCGAAGCCGTTCCGTTCCAGCACCAGCGCCAGCGACGCGGGATTGTAGAGGCGCACGTGATCGAACGGGACCGAGGTGGAAAGCGGGCCGAGCGCGCGGATTTCGAAGCCTTCGACATTGGGCGTCGACATGATCAGAATGCCGCCCGGGGCCAAGAGTCCGCGCACCTTGCCGAGGAAGCGATCCGGGTCGAGCAGATGCTCGAACACCTCGAAGGCGACGACCACGTTGACCGCTTCGTCGAGCGAGACATCCTCGAAACCGGCGGCGATCACCCGCGCGCCGGGGACGGCGAGTTCGAGCGGCTGCGGCTCGACCAGGATGATCTCGGCAATTCCGGCGCGGCCATGCAGCGCCTCCGCCAGCTCGCCGCGGCCGGCGCCGATATCGAGCACGCTGGCGTCGCCAATCCCACGCTCGGACAGCATCCGCGTGACGTAGTCGGCGCGCTCGGCATAGATTGCGCGGCGCTTTGCGACCATCTCGGGCGGCATTTCGTCGCGCCAGACCCGCATCGCGTCGCTGAAACCGAGGAACCATCGGATATGCGCGTCGGTCGGGCAGGGCGAGATATATACCGTACGGCAGGCTTCGCAGCGCTGGAATTCGAAGCCCCGATGCTCGAACGCGAGATGGCGCTCAACCGCGCCGCAGGCGGGACAATCGCTGGCGACGAATTCGTCGCGCCGGGACATGAGGCGGCGCACGTCGGCTTCGAACAAAGCCTCGATCCGGTCTCCGAACTCCACATCGTGTATGCCGTCCAGGGTGAAATCAGCCGCCATCGCTCGCTCTGTCGTGATCTCGCGCGCGACGGGGCGCCACTGGCCAGGCCCCGCCGGTCGGGCCGCAATCTAGCGCCGCAACAATTATGAGTACACACCCGAGTCCGACGATGACCGGCGACATCCCCACCTGCGCCTGCTTCAACATCTCCGAGAGGCAAATCCGCGATTACTTCGCGGCCCCTGGCGCGACCTTTGACGGATTGGTCGAACAAACGCTCATCGGCACGAAATGCACGGCCTGCCTGTTCGATCTCGACCTCGTGCTCGAGGGCATTCACCGCAGCCGGCCCACCGGGCCGGGCCGGGCCGCCAAGGCGGGAAGGGCGGGCACCCACGGGTTGCGCCAGCCGGTCGACCAGGCGAACTCCGGCTTTCTGATTGGCGAGAACAATATTCGCACGATTCTCCGGATCGCCAACCACGGGCAGCTCTTCGATCGGGCCTCGCCGATGGTGCCTTACGACTATCGCCTCTTCGTCTTTTCCGAGGATGGCCGATTGTGTGCCCGGCATCGGGGAGAGGTGGCGCCGGACGCGCATCTGGAACTCGATCTGACCGCGCTGCCCGGCGCGCCGGATCGCGGCTGGTTCCTGGTCGCCCTGTATCCGCGCGCCGAGGGGCTGCTGGGCTCGGTGCGCCCCTACGTGGCCCTGCGCGGAGACGGTTGGGCGACATCATACCATCTGCAGCCGCAGTCGATGGCCACGCGCGCCCGGGTGCGCAACGCGACCTTCGTCAAGACGATCGCGGGCAAGACGCTGACCAGCATCTCGGTCATCAACGCCAGCGCCCGGCCGACCGAGGTGCGGGTCGAGATCGGCGATTTCCAAGGCGGCTTCGGCGAGACCCGATCGTTCTCGCTGCCGGCGCGCGGCTCGTCGATTGTCGATCTGGACGCGCTTTTCGACGGCCTGCCCGACGACGCGTTGTTGATGTTGCGCATCTTCAGCGACCAGAACACGCGCAAGCATATTCTCAATGTCATGGATGACGGGGCCTGGGGCGTCGATCATTTCCCGAACCTGTTGAATTGACCCGGCCGAATTGACCCAAATGACCCAAGAACCGGACCTTTTTCCCTACGTCGTGCCGCAGATCTACCCGGTATTTTCCGAGGCTTGCGGCCGTCTGGTGACTGGCACGAGCGTAAAGAACATCCTCGACCACTACGCCGAATTTCCCCTGGACGGCAGCATTACGGTGCGCTTCGAGCGGTTCGAGGATGGCGCG
The DNA here is from genome assembly GCA_965372875.1 of uncultured Alphaproteobacteria bacterium. Lineage (GTDB taxonomy): Bacteria > Pseudomonadota > Alphaproteobacteria > CBDVDY01 > CBDVDY01 > CBDVDY01. The sequence continues at coordinate 6,841 of CBDVDY010000016.1, forward strand.
GCGGTGGGCAACGAGACGGTCGAGATGGCGGTCGCAGGCGGCCGCGTCGAGACGCCCGTGCTGGTGCGCGAGTACAACGCGGCGACGCTCGGCTACGTGCAAATCTCGCTCAGCGCCGACCGGCCGCTGTTTCGCAAGATCAACGTCGAGCCCGGCTATGGCCTGCTGATCCGGCCGGACAACGGCGTCGTCACCGTGCTGATCGACGAGAAATTCGCCAACCCGCTCATCATCAAGCAGATCGAGGCGACCGGCAGGTTCTGCCTGTTGCACGTGGCCTGTCTGGTCGACCGGCCGAACGGCATCGGCAATTCGTTCCTTCTGGTCAACCCCTACGGCAAGGATATCGTCGCCACCCTCGTCTCGTCCAAGGGACGGCGGCTGCGCAAGAAGGTTCCTTCCATGACCGCCGCGTTGCAGTCGCTCGAGGAATTGTGCGAGGACGGCGTGCCCGAAACCATCATGCTAACGGCGAACAACCGCCTTCCGGTCTGGGATGTCCGCCACCGGGCCGACGATCCCGCTTGTATCAACGACATCGACCATCTCGAAGTCTATCGCGGGTACGACACGCATGAACGCGTTGGCGCAACCACCTTTTTGCGGGCGCTGTGGCGCCGCCAGCTGATGAAGCGCGGGCTGAGAATTTCCTAGAGCGGCAATCCGCCGCCGCGCACCCTCGAATCACCCGATCTCCGGAGAGCAACGATAATGGCCCATGCACTGGACGGACGTTCAATCCTGATCACCGGCGGCACTGGATCGTTCGGGCAGAAGTTCGTCGAGACCGTCCTGCGCGAAGCGAAGCCCAAGCGCCTTGTCATCTTCAGCCGCGACGAGATGAAACAGTTCCTGATGGCGCAACGCTTTGCCGAGGCCGAACACCCATGCCTGCGCTATTTCCTGGGCGACGTGCGCGACCGCGAGCGGCTGAGGCGCGCCTGCGCCGGGGTCGAGATCGTGATCCACGCGGCGGCGATGAAGCACATCACGGCGGCCGAATACAACCCGACCGAATGCATCGCCACCAACATCATTGGCGCCCAAAACGTCATCGACGCGTCGATCGAAAACGACGTCGAGCGGGTAGTCGCGCTCTCAACCGACAAGGCCGCCAACCCGATCAACCTCTATGGCGCCACCAAGCTCTGCTCGGACAAGCTGTTCGTCGCCGCGAACAATCTGGCCGGCAGGCACATGACCCGTTTCGCCGTCGTGCGCTACGGCAACGTCGCCGGCTCGCGCGGCAGCGTCATCCCGCTGTTCAAGAAGCTCGCCGCCGAGGGATGCACGTCCCTGCCGGTAACCGACGAGCGCATGACCCGGTTTTCGATCACCCTCGAGCAGGGCGTCGCCCTGGTCCTGCGGACCATCGAAACGCTGCACGGCGGCGAACTCATCGTACCCAAGCTGCCGAGCCTTAGAATCGTCGACGTGGTGAAGCATGTCCTGCCCTCCGGAAAATTCGAAATCGTCGGCATCCGCCCCGGCGAGAAGCTGCACGAGGTGATGATCCCGCTCGAGGAATCGCGTAACTGCGCCGACATGGGCGACCACTACATCCTGCAGCCCGCGCACCATTGGTGGAACGTCGAGGCGTTTTTCGAATCCGTGCGAAAACAGGGCAGGCCGGTCGAGGAAGCCTTCGAATACGCCAGCAACACCAATGATCGATGGCTCGACGACGACGAGATAAAGGCGCTGGTCGCCAATGTGCCCGCCGAGTGACAAGCCCGGGCCCGATACGGTCTGGGGGTTTCGCGTGGCCTCGCGCGCTGCCGCCGGAGCCGGGCACATGACGCGGTGCCTGGCATTGGCCGAATGCATGTCCGGCCCACCCCGCTTCTTCCTCGATCCCGGTGGGGAATGGGAGACGCACCTGGCGGCGCGGGGATTCGCGGCGGCGGCGGAATCGGGGCCGGGGCGTTGCGACACGATATTGGCGGCCATAAAGGCCGGCGAAATCGGCGCCTGCCTGTTCGACGGGTACGAAATCGACGGCGACGGCATTGCCCGCGCGGCGGCGGCGGTCTTTACCGCCACCTTTGCGGACGGGGCGGCGGACGGGGGAGCGCCCGAGGGCGCATCCCTGTCCGTCGTCCCGACATTCGGCACCTCGGCAAGCGACGGCACGCTTACCGGGCCGGAATTCGCGCCGCTCGCTTCTTCCTACGCGGCGGATCTGGCGTGGGCCGACCGTCCGATGGCAGGGAACGCGAACCGCGTCCTCGTCGCCTTCGGCGCCCGCGACAGCGCGAACGCGACCGGCCGCGTGCTCGACGCCATCGCGCTGATCGGCGACCTCCCGGAAACCACAATCGTCCTTGGCCCAACCGCGCCGCACCGGGAAGACGTGACCCGCCGGGCCGAAGCGCTGAGCAACGTCAGGATCATATTCGCACCCGACCACATGATCCCCATTTACCGATCGACGGACCTGGCCATCGGCGCCCCGGGAGTCTCGTTCCTCGAGCGCCTGTGCTGCGGCGTGCCGACGATACTGGTCTGCCAGAACGCGAACCAGCAGCCCATTGCCCAGGCGGCGGCCGAAGAAGGCGCGGCGGAGTTCGCGCACGACGACGACGCGCCGGCGCTGGCGCGGCGGATCACGGGTCTGCTCGCGGACGCGGACCGCAGAACCGAGTTGCGGCGGCGCGGCCGGGAGCTGGTCGACGGGCGCGGCGCGGCGCGGCTCGCCCGCGCGCTCGAATCGCGCCGGGCCGAATACGCGGACGCGCGCGCGTGACCATCAAATACCCCTATAGCCGGCCCTGGCTCGGCGCGGACGACGTCGCGGCCGTGGACGAGGTGCTCGGCAAACAGTTTCTGACCCAGGGCCCGCAAATCAGCGCGTTCGAGCGGGAGTTCGCCGATGCCATGGGGGCACCGCATGCGGTCGTCTGCTCGAGCGGCACCGCCGCCCTGCACCTCGCCTATTTGGCGGCCGAGCTCGGACCGGAACGCGGGCTGCTGACAAGCCCGATCACCTTTCTCGCCACGGCCAACGCCGCGATCATGTGCGGCGCGCCGGTTGTCTTCGCCGACGTCGATCCGGCCACCGGAATTCTCGACCCGGACTCCGTGCGCGCGGCGCTAGGCGACACCAAGACGCCCATCGGCGCCATCGCCCCGGTCCATCTCGGCGGGCGGGTCTGCGACATGGTGGCGCTGCGCTCCATCGCCGACGAATTCGGCTGCCTGTTGATCGAGGATTCCTGCCACGCGCCGGGCGCAATCTATCGCGATGAAGCGGGCAAAACTCACCGCGTCGGCGCCTGCGCCCACGGCGATATGGCGGTCTTCAGCTTCCACGCCATCAAGCACATCGCCACGGGCGAGGGCGGTGCCGTGTGCACGCGCGACGCGGCATGGGCGGGGCGCATGCGGCGGCTCAGAAGCCACGGCACGAACGCCGACCCGGAGGATTGGACCGATCCGCCCGAGCCCGGCGCGCCCTGGTACTACGAGATGCATGAGATCGGCTACAATTACCGCCTCACCGATATCCAGTGCGCCCTGGGCCGCGCCCAGCTCGCCGGCTTGCCCGAGAGCCTGGCGCGCCGGCGGCACATCGCGGAGCGCTATTACCAGCTGCTCGACGGCCTGCCGCATCTGGCGCCGCCGCCCCGGCCGGCGCACGAGGACGAGCACGCCTGGCACCTGTTTCCGGTTGCCATCGACTTCGCGGGTCTCGGCAAAACCCGCGGCGAGATCATGCGCGCGCTGGCCGGAAGCGGCGTCGGCACCCAGGTGCACTACATCCCGCTCACCCATCAACCATTCTACAAATCGAGGGGGCAGGCGAAGCTGGGCGGCGCCGAGCATTACTACGCGCGTACCCTCAGCATACCCATGCACGCCGGGCTCGGGGACGAGGACGTTGCCGCCATCGCCCGCGCGATCGGCGACGTGCTGGGGGGCTGACGCCCGCATGTGTGGATTCGCCGCCCTGTTCGAGCCGGGCCGGAGCTTCGCGCCGGACCTGTTGGCGGGCATGGACAAGGATTTGTTTCATCGCGGGCCGGATTCGGGCGGTCTGGCGAGCGAGCCGGGCGTCGCCCTGGTCTTCCGTCGCCTCGCCATCATGGACCCGCGCGCCGAGGCCGATCAGCCGATGAGCGACGAGGACGGCCGCTTCACCCTGGTCTTCAACGGCGAAATCTACAACTACCGTATCCTGCGCGCCGAGCTCGAATCCCTGGGCCACCGCTTCCGCACCACCGGCGATACCGAAGTGCTGCTGCGCGGCTATATCGAATGGGGCAAGGACCTGTTCCAGCGCCTCGAAGGCATGTACGCGCTGGCCATCGTCGACCGCCGCCAGAAGCGGGCCCTGGCGGCGCGCGATCCCCTCGGCATCAAGCCGCTTTACCTCATGCGCCGCGGCGGGCTGGTGGCGCTGGCGAGCGAGATGCGGCCGCTCTACCGGCTGGCTTCGCCCCGGCCCGACCCGGCGGCGCTGGCCGAGCTGCTGACCTTCGGCTGGGCGGCGGGGCGGCTCGGCAATGTCATGGGCATCGACCGGGTGCCCGGCGGCACGCTCGTCGACATCGACCTCGCCACGGGCGAGGCAAGCGAAAGCCGATTCTGCGATCCGCTGGAAACCATCGCGCCCGACGGCGCGATTGGGGAAAACGAAGCGGACGGTCTCGCGGACGACGCGCTTCGCCAATCGGTCCGCGCCCACCTGATGAGCGACGTGGGCTTTACGCTTCAGCTTTCGGGCGGCGTCGATTCGAGCCTGATCGCCGCCCTGGTGCGCGCGGAAACCGACCGCGAGCTGCGCGCATTCGGCGTCGACCTCGGCGCCTACGAGCACAACGAGGCAACCTATCGACGCATGGTCGCCGAGCGCTGCGGCCTGGCGCTCGAGGAAATCCGCCTGACCGGCGCCGATTACGCCGACGCCTTGCCGCGCGCCGTGCGCCACATGGAAGGGCCGTCGCCGCACGGCGGCTGCGTCATGCTGATGCTGCTCTGCGACCGCGGCCGCAAGAGCAGCAAGGTAATCCTGACCGGCGAGGGCGCGGACGAGTTTTTCGGCGGCTACACGCGCTATGCGGCCTGGCGGAAGATCGCGTGGCAGGCGCGGGTTGCCGGGTGGGCGCCCAGGGCGCCATGGCCCGCGATACCGCCGTTCCTGGGGGTGCGCCGCTTTGCCGGCCGCGACGCCGCCGTCCTTGCCGGCGTGACCCGCGACCCGTTTCCGATGTGGAACCTGTTTCCGGCGCTGGTGCCCGCGCCCGGCGCGCGCGAGGCGGCAAGCGCCCGGTTCCGGGACTTCCGCGACCGCCTGTTCGCGGTCGACCAGAGCGCCTATCTCGAATCGCTGCTGGTGCGTCAGGACAAGATGTCGATGGCGGCCTCGGTCGAGGCGCGGGTTCCCTTCACCCACCTGCCGCTGGCCCGGGTGGTCAACCGGCTGCCGCGGAACTTGCGGGTGCCGGGGGGCCGGACCAAGCCGATCCTCAAACGCATTGCCGAGCCGCACCTGCCGCGCGAAATCGTTCACCGCCGCAAGATCGGCCTGCTGCTGCCCTATGATGAATGGCTGTCGGATCCGAAGGCGCTGGGGCGCTATCTGGACGATTTGGCCGCGCCCGATGCCCGGCTCGCTGCCTTTGCGGCGCCGGGCGCGCTCGCCAAGCTGGTCGAAGCGTTCCGCCATGGCGCGCGGCGGGGGTTGCCGGCGCTGACCAACCTGATCAATGCCGAGCTGTGGCTGCGGAGTCTCGAACAAGCGCCGGCGAACGTGGCGGCGCCGGCCCTGGCCGGAGCCGAGTTGGGAGCCTGAGGTGATTGCGGAAAAAGTCCAGGAGATCGCCTATATCGACTGCCTCGAGGCGCTCGACCGCGCCCGCGCAATCGCGCCCGACGCGAAGCTGATTACCGACAACCCGCTTTTGGCCGCCGATCCGCGCATCCCGGCGGAAATCGAGAACATCGACCGGCTGATGCCGCAGACCGACGCCGCCGCGCTCGGCAAACACGCGCTCGACATCGCCGAGGAGATCGACCGGCATCTGGCGGCCGGGTACGAATCCCGACCGGACGCGCGACGCTGGCCGGGCCCGCCGCTTCTGGCGGGCACCACGTCGCGGCTGGTGGCCAGCCTGCTCTATCGCGGCGCGGTGTTGAGCCGAATGGTTGCGGCGCGCGATCCCGGCCGCATCCATCTTCTGATCGCCGACCAGCCGCGCTTCGATCCGCTGCAACCGTTCCTGCTGCCCTACTTCGCCAGCCCCTGCCGGCCGTTGGCGGAGGCGGGCTTTTTCGGCGCGCGCGAGGTCTCGGTCACGCCCGTCGCGGCGGCGGCTCCCGGCATCATCAACGACACCGCGATCCGCAGCCTCGCCGGCCGGATGGCGCCGCTGCCCTGGACGGTGATCCTGTTCGAGATCGCCGGGCGGCTGGGGCTTAGGTTGCCGGCCTCGGGCAAGCGCGTCTTCATCCTGGGCGAGACCGACACGATCCGCGAGACGTTGCCATGGCTGGCGCTGCGCGGCTTCGCGCCCACGCGCGTCGGCAAGCTCGGCGCCACGCGGGTCGGCAGGCTCGACCACTCGGCCTGGGGCGCGCCCGTCGGCTTCGACAGCGCGCCGCCGCTCGATTCCGGCGTTGAGGCGGCGCTCTCCCCCTGGCTCGAGGACCGCATCGCCGGGACGGGCGAATTCGACCCGGATCAAAGCCGCGCGCTGGCGACAACCGTGCTGCACCACCTGACCGCGGGGCTGGAGCGCCTCGAGCTACAGGTCGACCGGGCCCGCGACACGCTGTCCACGGCCTTCGCCGCTTCCCCGCCGAAGGACCGTGTCGTCCTCACCAGCGCCCTTGTCGGCGCCGGCGGATCGCAGTTCTATGCGCTGTGCAAGGAGCAAGGAGCCATTGTGGTGGATTTCGAGCATGGTGCCACCACCGGCCTGTCGGCGCTGGCGCGACGCAAGATCGCCTATTGCGAAGCCACCACCTGCGACGTGCTTCTGGCTTTCTCGGAGAACTCGCGGCAAACATTCGTCCTGGCCGCCCTGGCCGGCGGGTCCGGCAAACCGCTGGCCGAGGCGATCGGCGCGCCCAGCCAATTGCGCCGTGTGCTGAAGCGGCCCCTGCAACGCTGGCTGGCGCGGCGGCATTTGGGTAATCTGCCGCGCGGCAAGCCGGTCGTCATGCATGTCTCGACGTTCCTCCTGGGCGGCAACATGCGGGCGGGATGGGATGTCCCGGCGGAGAGTCACATGTTCGACATCGACCGCGCGCTGGTGACCGAAGTATACGGACGGATCGACGTGCCGGTGATCTTCAAGCAATACCCGACCCAGCGTTTCCTGCACGAGCCCGGCTATGGCGATTTGATCGACGCGGCGGAGAACGTGCGCTTCGTCAAGGACGAGGATTTCCGCTACATCCGCGCGGCGGCGGACGTCATCGTCACGGCCACGCCGACCAGTACGCTGGGCTGGTGCGTCGGCACCGGCGCGCCGATGATCTATCTCGCCTCGCGCCATATGAACGCGCTGGTCGACGACGAGACCGACCGGGCTTTTCGCGAGAGCTTCGTCGTCGTCGACCTCGACGATGCCGGGTGGCCGGCGGCGCTGACCGCGCTTCTCTCGGGCACGATGCGGGAGCTGCACGGCGAATGGGCGGGGCGCGCCGCGCGCCGCGGGGATTTGATCGAACACGCGATCCTGGGGCCGGCCGGCTCGGCTGGGCGGCGGGCGGCTTCCATCGTCGCCGATGTCCATGGCCGGCGCGGTGCGTTCGCCGCCGCCGCGGCGCGCGCGGACACGGCTGGCAGTCGGCCAGTCCACCCGGCGAGGCCGTAGCGCTATGGTCATCTGGATCACCGGACTATCGGGCTCGGGCAAGACCAGCCTGTGCGACGCGCTGTGCTATCGGTTGAAACCGTATCTGCCGGAGCTCGTCCTGCTCGACGGCGACGCGGTCAGGGGGCTGTTCGGCAACAATCTGGGGTTCAGCGAAGAGGAACGCAAGCGGCAGATCGGCCGTATCCAGAGCCTGGCCAAGATGCTGTCGGATCAGGGGCTGGTGGTGCTGGTCGGCGCGCTTTACGCGCACCCCGATCTCCTGGCCTGGAACCGCAAGAATTTCACGGCCTATTTCGAAATCCATCTGGACGCGCCGCTCGAACTGGTCAAGCGCCGCGACGGCAAGGGACTCTACGCGGGCGCCGCCGACGGGACCATAAAGGACGTGGTCGGTGTCGATATCCCGTACCACGCGCCGGAAGCGCCCGACCTTCGCATCGAGGCCACGGCGGATGCGCGCATCGAGGACATGGCGGCCCGCGTAATAAGCGCGGTTCCGCGCCTGGCGACGGCAGTGGGGGCGGGCGGCGCATGAGCGAGCTTGCGCTCAACCGCGACCAGTATCTGGAGCTGGAAAAGATCGGGCTCGGCGCCTTCGCGCCGCTTTCCGGCTTCATGCACGAGGACGATTTCCGTAGCGTCGTCGAGAACATGCGGCTGGCCGACGGGTCGCCCTTTACCCTGCCGGTGGTGCTCGACGTCAGCGCGACGGACGCCGGCCGGTTGCGCGGCGCGGCGCGGATCGCACTGACCTATCGGGGCGAAGAGGTCGGCGAAGTGACGCCGGAGAGCGTCTACACCTGCGACAGGGAAGCGGCCGCCAAGGCGATATTCGGCACCACGGAGCGCGCGCATCCCGGAGTCGCCAACTTTTTGTCGATGGGCGAGATGTTCGTCGGCGGGCCGGTGACGCTTACCCGCCGCGCGCGGTTCGATATTTCCGGCGACGAGCTGACCCCGGCCGAGACCAAGGCGATCTTCGCCGAACGCGGATTCAAAAGCGTCGTCGGCTTTCAGACGCGTAACGTGCCGCACCGCGCGCACGAGTATCTGCAACGGGTGGCGCTCGAGCTGACGGACGGCCTGTTTATCCAGCCGCTGGTCGGCCGCAAGAAGAACGGCGACTACGCGCCCGCGGCGATCATGACCGCCTATCGCCGGCTGATCGACGAGTTCTACCCGGACGGGCGCGTGGTCCTTGGCATCCTGTCCACCGCGATGCGCTATGCCGGCCCGCGCGAAGCCGTGTTCCACGCCATCATCCGGCGCAACTATGGCTGCAGCCATTTCATCGTCGGCCGCGATCATGCCGGGGTCGGCGACTATTACGGAAAATACCAGGCGCACGAATTGGTCGCGCGCTTCGACGGCGAGCTTGGCATCGAGGTGATGCGCCTGCACGGCCCCTATCACTGCGCCCGTTGCGACGGCATCGTTACCGAGCAGACCTGCCCGCATCACCTAAGCGCGCCCGAGGCAATCACCGAGATCAGCGGCACCGACATCCGCGCCATGCTGACCGGCGGCAAAAGTCCGGACCCGCACCTGATGCGGCCGGAGATACTGGACAGCCTGGCCGGGCTGCCGCTTTTCATCGAGGACGAAACGGAATGAGCGGGATCAAGATCGTCGCCACCATCGGGCCCAAGACCTGCGACGCCAAGTCGCTCCGCGCGCTGGCGCGGGCCGGGCTCGGCTTGGCGCGGCTCAATGGCTCGCACAACACGCTCGACTGGCACGCCAGGACCATCCGCACGATCCGCGAGACGCTGCCGGGCACGCCGATCCTGCTCGACATCCCGGGGCGCAAGATCCGGACCGGCCAGCTCGCGGTCGAGCCGAGCTTCGCCAAGGGAGAACTAATTGTCCTCACCACCGAGACCGGGCACGACGGGTCGAAAAAGGTGCCGGTCAACAGCCGCACGCTGCACAAGCAGTTGAAAAAAGGCGTGACCATCCTGGCCGACGACGGCACCCTCAGATTCACCGTCACCGGCATACGGGGCCGCGACATCCATTGCCGGGCCGAGGTGCCGGGCACGCTCGGGAGCGCCAAGGGGATCAACGTGCCGGGCGTAAATCTGCAAGGTCCGCTGGTGACCGCGCGGGACCGCGACATGGTCGCCTTCGCCCGCAAGCACAAGGTCGATTTCGTCGGCATCAGCTTCGTCGAATCGGCGCGTCACGTGAACGCGGTGCGGAAGTTGACCAAGGGTGCCGCGCCGCGCATCCTGTCGAAGGTGGAAAACCAGGGCGGGCTCGACAACGTGGACGAGGTCGTCGCCGCCTCCGACGCCATCATGATCGACCGCGGCGACCTTTCGGTGGAGACCAGCCTGGAAAGCCTCGCCGTGTTCCAGAAGCGGATCCTCGCGGCGGCGGCGCGGCACGCCAAGCCGGTGATCGTGGCCACCGAGATGCTGCATTCGATGATCGAGAACCCATTCCCCACCAAGGCGGAAATCAGCGACATCACCAACGCCGTGCTCGACGGCTGCGCGGCGACCATGCTGTCGGGCGAGACCGCGATCGGCGCGCACCCGGTGGAGGCCGTGACGGTCATGCGCAAGGTCGCCGACACCGCCGCCGAGCACCTGCAGGGCCTGCTGGACGACCGCGACGACGGCGTCGCCGGGGCCGACCTGCCCGAGGCGATGAGCGCCGCCATAGCACTGGTCTGCCGCCGCCTGCCGATCACCAAGATCGTCGCCATCACCAAGACCGGCTACGCCGCCAGGACCGTCGCCGCCGGGCGCCCGCGCCAGCCGATCCTGGCGGTGAGCGACGACCCGATGGCCGCGCGCAGCTTCAACCTTTATCCCGGAACCGAGGGCGTGCACGTCGATATCCGGTTCGAGCGCACCAGCACCGACCACATCGCCAAGTGCGTCGCCGAGCTTTGGCGCCGGGGCAAGCTCGTCAAGAAGGACTTGATCCTGATCACCGCCGTCGGCTATCCGGGCTCGGGCAAGCGCATGAACCTGATGCAGACCCACAATGTGGGCGATATGGCCCGGACGCTGGGTTGGAAGCGCAAGAAGGCGAAGACCGGATAATGCCGAGCTGTACCATCGCCGGGCGCAAGATCGGCCCCTTGCATCCGACGTTCGTGATCGCCGAGATCGGCATCAACCACAGCGGCGACGCGGACATCTGCGCGGCCATGATCGAAGCGATCGCGCGGGCCGGTGCCGACGCGGCCAAGTTGCAGATCGTCGACCCGGACGAGAGCTATCACCCGGACACCGACTCCCATCGCGAGTTCAAGGACAAGGCGTTGTCGCGCGAAAGCCTCGAACGGCTGATGGAACTGGCCGCGAAACGTGGGATCATCCTTTTCTCGACCCCCGGCGATTTCCCGAGCCTCGCGCTGATGGTCGATCTCGGCATGAAGGCGGTGAAGATCTCGTCGGGGCTCCTGACCAATTTGCCGCTCGTGCGCGCGGCGGCCGCGACCGGACTGCCGCTGATTCTGTCCACCGGCATGGCCGGGCTCGAGGAAGTGACGGAAGCCGTGGACATTGCGCGCGCGGCGGGCTGCGCCGAACTCGCTTTGTTGCAATGCACGTCGGTCTATCCGGCGCCGTCGGCGGCGCTGAACCTGCGCGCGATGCGCACGCTTGCCGAGGTGACGGACGCGCCCGTCGGCTATTCCGATCACCATGAAGGCGCGTTGGCCTGCCTCGCGGCGGTGGCCGCCGGCGCCGCCATCATCGAAAAGCACTTCTCGCTCGACCCGTCGGCGGCGGGCGCCGATCACGCGATATCCGTGGGTCCCGACGAGCTGGAAACACTGGTCCGCGAGGTCCGCGCGGTCGAGGCGATGCTGGGAAGCGCCGAGAAACGGCCGACGGAGGAAGAGGAGGCGTTGCGGGATTCCAGCCACCGTCATCTGGTGGCGCGGCGCGAGATCGCGGCGGGGGAAACGATCGGCGAGGCGGATTTGTTCCTGATGCGGGTGCCGCCGGGGACTGGCGGGCTGACGGCGGCAAGGTATGACGAGGTCGTCGGCCGGCGCGCCGCGCGCGCCGTGGCGCGGTTGCAGACGCTGTCGACCGAAGACGTCGAGGGATTCGCGTGAGCTACCGCGTCCTGGTCACCGCCACCGGCGGCGCCCTGGCGCCGGTCAATATCCAGTTGCTGCGCGGCAGCCGCCGGCACCAGGTCTGGGTCGCCGCCGTCGATTCCAACCCCGACGCGGTCGGGCGGCACTTCGCCGACGCCTTCGCCGCCGTGCCCGGGGGCGAGGCGCCGGGCTACGTCGACGCGATGGTAGACCTCGTCGCGCGTTACGGTGTCGATCTCGTGATCCCGTGGTCGGACGAGGAAGCGTTGGCACTGGCACAAGGGCGCGAGAGGATTCAAGCGGCGGGGGCGACGCTCGCCTGCGCCCCCTTCGAGACGCTGTCGGTGATGGCCGACAAGGCGAAAACCTATCGGCTGTTGCAAACGTCGGGCATAGGCGCCCCGGACTGGACCGCCGCGGTGACGCTCGAAGAGTTGGAGGAGGCCATCGACACTTATGTCGCGCGGGACGGCGAATTCGCGGTCAAGCCGCTCGTCGCGCGCGGCAACCGCAACGTCTACGTGGTGCGTCGGGATGTCAGCGGCGTCGAGGATTATCTGGGCTCGCGCGAGGTTCATTGCGATCTCGAAACTTTCCGCCGCGATTTCATCGGCGACGTGGCGGCGCTGTTGCCGGTCATTGTGATGGAGCGGCTGGTGCCGCCGGCCTTCGACATCGACGTGCTGGCGCGCGACGGCCGGCTGCTGCGCGCGGCGCCACGGCAACGGCTCAACCCGGCCGGGGTGCCGTTCTGGGGCGGTATCCTGGTCGCGCGCGACGATCTAATGGAGATTGCCGAGCAGGTCACCGAAGCTGTCAAGCTGTCGTGGCTCTACGATTACGACGTGATGACCACCCGTGACGGCCGGCCGGTGGTAATCGAGCTCAACCCCCGGCCGAGCGGCAGCATCGCCGCCGCGATCATCGCCGGGGTGCCGTTCTACGACGATCTGATCTCGCTGGCCAAGGGCGAGGAGCTGCCGCAAGTGGACATGCCCACCGGTCAGACCGTGGTTCCCTACACGGCGCTCAAGATCGTCGCTGGAATGGCATCGGGGGGCGGACAGGCATGAGCTGGGGCCGCCATGATCTTGGCGGGCCGGTCTATCTCCGGGCCCTCGCCGAGAAC
>CBDVDY010000017.1:0-19786 GCA_965372875.1 uncultured Alphaproteobacteria bacterium
GGCACGATGTGGCTCTCCGCGGGCATCACCGGCGATCCCGCCTCGCGCGCCCGGCAAAAAGCCCAGGCAAATATAGGATTTAGCGAGTATGCGGCGTTTTCGAAATCTCGGAGGCGCCGGAGGCCGGCTCCTTGACGGCCCGCCCGGGCGCGGTTCGCGCCAATCGGGCGATTTGATGTAGATCAATGAAGCCAGCGGCGAATTATGGTTAATTTATAATAACCATAAAAAAATTGATCTAAATCAATCTGTGATCGGACGGTAATACTCAATCGTTACTACGCGAACGAGAGTTTTGATTTGGATCAATGCAGAAAACGCGATATCATTCATAATACGTTTACTTTAATGACGCGCGCACGACGCGCGCGAACCGACCGGAATAGGAACGACGAAAAATGAACTCGCCAAGGCAATTGGCAGCGGATGGGAGAAGGCCCGATAGTCCAGTTTATGAACGGACGAAATCCTGTTTCGGAATACCCAGGCAGGGTGGAAAGGAGGTCGATATGAGAGGTACATCAACCTATTGGGCAAGGGTCCTGGCGTTGCCGGTGATCGCACTGGCGGCGGTCGGGATGTTGGCCCTGGTCGGCGCCGGTCCGGCGTCGGCGAACGGCGATGGTGCCGGCATCGTTGGCAGCCCACACGATTTTTCCAACGAGACATGGAATCATCGGGACGAGATTTGCCGCGTTTGCCACGTTCCGCACGATCACAATCGCTCGACCCTATACTGGGAGGCGGGCTTGCTGTGGAACCACGCGTTGAGCGAGCTGACCTATACGATGTATTCGAGCACTTCGCTGGATGGTGCCCAGGACACACAGCCCACGGGTATCTCCAAGCTGTGCCTCGGTTGCCATGATGGGACCGTCGCGATCGACCAGTTCGACAACGTAGGCACGGGTACAACATTCATCGGGTCCTTCGATGACGGGTTCAAGGTCCCTGGCGGCGCTGCAACGCCTTCGTTGCAGGGGACGCACCCGATTTCGATCGTCTACAGCCCGGGCACAGGACCGAATCAGGACGCCGAGTTGCGTCCGGTGACCGATCCGATGGGGACCAGCGGGACCATCGATGACGTCCTCGATGGCGGCAAGGTGCAGTGCTCGTCCTGCCACGATGTTCACGACAGCGCTGGCGAAGCCGTTCCGGACACCCATCTGTTGCGGGTCGCGCAGACCACGGCGAAAGGCGGGGCCACGCCCTCCGCCCTGTGCCTGACCTGCCATATCAAGTAGGTGACGGAAGGCAGGCCGAAAAAAACTGTCGAGGGAGAGGAAAAGGGGGCTTCGGCCCCCTTCCTTCTGGGCCCAAAATCATGGTTATACTGGAAACCAGGGTCGTATGTTTTCAACTCCGTAGGCCGTGGCTATGAGGAAATGCCGCCAGCAACACTGGATTTGCGTGGCGGCGATTCTGGCGGCGCCGACCCTTTTGGGCCTTCCCGCGGCCGCCGAGACCGGCTTCCCGATCGACACCGACGGGTCCTGCACCCGTTCATCCTGCCACGACCGCCTGACCGCCAAGAAACGCGTGCACACGCCCGCCGCGGCGGGCGACGAATGCGTCATGTGCCACGAACCGACGGTCGAGGGAAAGCACGGTTTCGCGCTCGCCGCCGAGGGCAGCGAGCTGTGCTTTACCTGTCATGACGATGAGGAATTCGCCGGCAAGACCACGCACGGCCCGGTGGGCGAGGGAAAGTGCGTCGCATGCCACAATCCGCATGCGTCCGACCATGATTCCGTACTTCGCGCCGAAGCGCCCGGCCTGTGCTTCGGGTGCCACGACCGGACGCTCAAGGACGCGGGCGGCAAGCCGTTGCCGTCGCCCATGCGAACCTTCCAGGACCAAGCGAAGAAGCTCCACCCGCCGTTCGGGGAGGGCGCCTGCCTCAGCTGCCATATGCCGCACGCCAGCGAGAATTACCGTTTGCTCACGGACCCGTATCCGGCGTCGCTTTACGCGCGATTTTCCAGCGAGGCGTACTTCTGCTTCAACTGCCACGACGACGAAGCGTTCACCGAGCCCAGGACCTTGAGCAGCACGGGCTTTCGCAACGGCAACCTCAATCTCCATTATCGCCACGTGAACCGAAAGAAGGGGCGCAGTTGCAAGGCCTGTCACGACCATCACGGAGCGGACAAGGAAAAGCTGATCCGCGACCAGGTCCCGTTCGGCAAGCGCAGCATCGTCATCAGCGCGTTCTCGAGAACCGGGACCGGCGGTTCCTGCACCCCGATGTGTCATATCGCGGTTGCCTACGACCGGTTGGACCCGGCAATCAACAAGCTCAAGGTCACGCCGCGCCGTGGGACCGACGCCACGCCCGAGCAGCTGAAACGGGCGGAAAAGGAACGGTCGGACGAATGAACGCCGGCCCGCCGCCGGCATGGGAGGTGTCACGATGAACGCAATCCGGTGCGCTTTCCGGAAGCCGAGCGATCGAGCAGCCGTGCGCTGCCTGGCCTGTTTGTTCTTGATCGTGGTGTCGGCCTGCGCCGCCCCGGCGCCCAAGCCGACCGGCGCCATTTTCTATCCCGCGCTGCCCGAGATTCCGCGCGTGCAGTTCCTTACGACCATCAACACCGAGGACGATCTTGGCGGCGAGCGGTCGGAGTTCCGGCGGTTTCTTCTGGGTACCGACGAGACCAGCGACCGTCGGCTGATTCGGCCCTGGGACATAGCGCACGAGAAAGGCAAGCTCTATGTCGTCGACCGGGGGCTTGGCATCGTGGTCATCGATCTCGAGGAAGGCAAATTCGATCAGTTTGGCGACGCCAAGGGTGGCGCCTTGCGCGAGCCGAATGGGATTTTCATTTCGAAGGACGGCTACAAATTCGTCGCCGACAAGAAGCGCCGCCAGATCCTGGTTTTCAACGAGCGTAACGAATTCTACCGTGCCTATGGTTCGGAAGGGCAGTTTGAGCCAGTCGACATTGCCGTGGACGGCGATAACGTCTACGTCGTCGACATTTCACAAAACGAGGTCGAGGTGCTGGACAGGGAAAGCGGCAAAGTCGTCACCAAGATCGGCGGACTTGGCCGGGAGAAGGGCCAACTTCATTTTCCCACGCACGTCACGCTCGATGCCGCCGGCCGGATTTACGTCACCGATTTCTTGAATTTCCGCGTCCAGCAATTCGACAGAGCCGGGCACTACATCAAAACCATCGGCGAAGCGGGCGATATGCCCGGTTCGATGCCACGGCCCAAAGGAATCGCGGTGAGCCGGGACGGGCACCTTTACGCCGTCGATGCCGCGTTCGAGTTGGTGCAGATATTCGACACGAGCGACGCCAAGGTCCTGCTTGGCTTCGGGAAATACGGCAACGCGCCGGGCGGGACTTACCTGCCCGCCGGCATCGATATCGATTACGACAATTTGGAATATTTCTCGAGGTTCGTCGATCCGAATTTCCGGCCAGAATACCTGATCTACGTCGCCAACCAGTCCGGCCCGAGAAAGCTGAATGTGTATGCGTTCGGCGAATGGACCGGTCCGCGGCCGGCGGGATCGCAAAATTAGGGGCGAGGAACCGATCGGATAGTCGAGGGTGCGGTTCAGGCATCAACGCGCCATTGGGGAAATTGCATTGGCGAGGTGCGAATATTGAGAGCGGCTGTTGCATTGGGTTTGATCGGCCTGGTTCTTGGCGGCTGCAGCCGCGAGACTCAATACGAAGTGCTGACGTTTTTCTTCACCGGCGTGCCGCCGCTCGAGGAATGGGGCAAGCCGGCCAAGCCCGAAACGGCGGCCAAGCCAGGGCTTAGCCGGGCCGCCAATGTCCGGCAAAAGCTGGAAGAACGAAAACGACGGGACCTCCTGATCCAAGTCGCCAGATTGGGCTGGACCCACGGGCCTTACGGCGCTCGACAATGCAGCCGTTGCCACGCGCTCCAGGGTTCGCTTTCGTTTGTCTCGGGGCGAAAGCGGGGCACGGCGACGGTTCCGACCTCGGCCGCGACGACCGGGCGGCTCCACGTGCCGGTGACCGAGCTGTGCCTGGGTTGTCATACCGGGAAAAGCCGGGAAGCGGCGGCGGAAAACAACCTCTGGCTCCACGCGCCCGTCGCCGCGGGGCGCTGCGTCGAATGCCATTCGCCCCATCAGTCGCGCCGGCGTTTCATGTTGTACGAAACGGATAACGTCGCGCTATGCACCCGGTGCCACGACGGCGCCGGTCTGCGCCAGCGCACGCCCGTGCACGCGCGAGAGCCCGAAACCGACTGCGTCGAATGCCACAATCCGCACATGGGCAGGACCGCGATGAATTTGAAATCCGATTATGACGAATGGGACGCCTATTGAAGAGCGCGCTGGTTAATCGACTGACCGGCCCCGCCCCAGCGCCGGCGCGGACCTCTATATTTGGCGGCCACGCGGCGTGCCGGCTGTGGATTGCGGCGATAGCATCGAGCGTCCTTGCCGCGGCCGCGCCGCGCACCGCGGACGCGCAGATACGCAGCAAGTATTTTTTCATGGAGCGGCCAAACGTCGTCTCCACGACGGAATATGAGTTCGAGGAAGAGGAACGCATCACGCGCTCGAACAAACTCAATGAAACGACCAACACGCTGACGCAAGAGATCGAAATTTCCACCCAAGGATGGGCGTACCATCCGGCATTGGCCATCTATTCCCTCAACCTGCGCCCGGAATTCGAGATCGAAAAATCCCGCGAGAGCAATAACTTCCGCCGCACCGACAAGACGTTGTTCTTCGGCTATACCTTCGATTCGACGTTTCTCCAATTCAAGCCATACACCTTTAAGCTGTTCTCGAGCCGTGACCGCGCGCAACTCGACAGCACTCTGTCCCGGGACACCGTGACGGATTCGTCGACAAACCGCGCGACCGCAATTCTCAAGTACGAGCCGCTTCCCACCACCTTTACGGCCGAGCACAGGAAAAGGTCGACCAGCGGTTTCTTCGATTCCAAGGAGAGTACGATCTCGCTGTCGACGGATTCGCGCCACCTCACGGACCAAAGCCGTACGTTCATCCGTTCGGAATACAAGCGCGAAGAGAGGGAAATCGGCAACGCGATGATCGATATCGATCGCCTGCAATTGAACGTCAGCAACTCATACGATTACAGCGGCGACACCCGGTTCTTTTCGGTGCTGCGAGGAGATATCACGTCCCTGTCGAACAACGACATCAAGAATCTGAACGCTTCCGAGACCATGTCGGTCGATCATTCGGAGGACCTGCGGGGACAGTATGGGCTCCGCGCCGACACGCGGCGGGACTCCAATTCATTCTCCAATTCATACACGGGCACGGCGTCCCTCTCGCACCAGCTCTATGAGAATCTGACCACGACCGGCTATTCCGAATTCATGCGCGAGGATTTTTCTTCCGGCACGAGACACGCGGGCGAAGCGAATCTCGACTTCGACTACCGCCGCCGCATACCGGGCGGGCGCATCGGCGTTACGAACGGCTACTCATACCGCCTCGAGGACAACGACGTCGATCCCGTCATCACCACGGTACTGGACGAATCCCTGGTCCTGAGCGGGTTAAGCCTGGTGTTTCTCGCGAACTTGAACGTCGATACGACCTCTATCGTGGTGACCAATCTAGGCGGCGTTCCATTTGTCGAGAACGTCGACTACGTCGTCGCCGACATCGGCGGCTCGATCGGCATCGCCCGGGTGTTGCTCGGCGGCATCGCGGACCCCGAGACCGTACTCGTCGATTATACGTTTACGCCGACCGGCGCGAACCGGCTGGCGGAATTCGAGATACACGCGGGCGCAAATGTGTCGCTGTGGGATTCCCTGACCCTGTCCTACAATTTCAGCCGCTCGAAGGAAAATCTGATCTCCGGCATACCGCCGGCAACGCTGGCGGACGAAACCACGCATAGGTGGTCAGGCCAATTCCGGTGGCGGTTCAGCACCACGTCGGCGGACTACGAGATCCGCCAGAGCAGCCGCACGCCACAGAAAAGGTGGTCGGCCAGCGAACGACTGTTTTTCCGGCCGCTCGACAGGATGAGCGCCAACGCGTCGCTTACCCATCGCGAGATTCTCTTCGAAAACACGAACCAGAAGACCAAATCGACGAGCGGCGCCCTTGGGCTGCGATGGTCGCCGGTGCGCTGGGGCAATTTCACGGTCGATGCCCGGGCGCAGCGTATCAGAGGCGACGTACAGAGGAGTGACGACAAGGGAATCGAGGCCGCCTTTCGCTGGCGCGTCGGCCTCTGGTCGGGCAAGTTCAGCTACGACATCCTGCGCCAGCTGGACCACCGCAGCGGCCAACAGCGCCGCCGCCAGGCCTTCATGGTGCAGGTGACGAGGAAGCTATGGCGATGATTGACGGTATTGGGCTGGGCCGGGTCGTCCTGATCGCCGCCGCCGTGGGGCTGGCGGGTTGCGGCGAACCACAGGCGCCGGCGACCACAACCCCGCCGCCCGACCTGGTGTGGCCGCAACCGCCGCTCGCCCCAAGGATCAAATTCGTCGGGATCCTGCGGACCCCGGCCGATGCCGGCGTCCGGCGCGGTTGGTTCGGCAACGTGGTGGCGTTCATCAAGGGCGTGCCGGAAAAGCGCATGTCCCGGCCCTACGGCATCACCAAGGATGCCGATGGCCGCCTCTACGTGGTCGATACCTTCCATAAGGCGGTGCAGGTCTTCGATGCGCGGAAGGCCGAGCATTATTGGTTTCCGGAGGACGAGATCGACGACTTCGACAATCCGATCGGCGTCGCGGCGGGGCCCGGCGGGCGCGTATACGTCTCCGACTCGGTGGCCAATGTCGTCCACGTCTTCGCCGATTACGGCAAGACCTACCTGCGCGCCGCGGGGCGCGGCGTGCTGCGCCGGCCCACCGGTCTGACGGTCGACCAGGCGACGGGCGACATCCTTGTCACCGACACGTTGAACTCGCAGGTCGTCGTCATCGACGCCGAAAGCCTGACGGCCAAGAAATTCGTGGGACGGGTGGGCGTGGCCGACGATGCGTTCCACTCTCCGACCAGCATCGCGCTGGGCGCCGACCGCTCCGTCTACGTGAGCGACACCCTGAATTCCCGGGTGCAGGTGTTGGGCCCGGATCTGGGGTTTCGCCGCAACTTCGGGCAACCGGGCGATTCTCCGGGACATTTTTCCCGGCCCAAGGGGATAGCCGTCGACAGCGACGGCCACATCTACGTCGTCGACGCCCTGTTCGACAACGTGCAGATTTTCGATCGCCAGGGGCGGCTCCTGCTGGCCTTCGGCTCGCCCGGAGCGGCGCCCGGAGAATTCTGGCTGCCCAACGATATCTATATCGATGGCAACGACAGGATCTACGTCGCCGACTCCTACAATCAGCGCCTCCAGGTGTTCCAGTATCTGAAACAGGGGGGCGGCCAATGATCGGGCAGGCAAGCCGCTTTGCCGCCGGGCTCGCGGCCGCGTTGGTGTTTTTCGCGTTGGCGCCGGCGACGGCCCAGATTTCCCAGAGCAAGCACAATCTGTCCGTCTCCGGCCCAGGGCCGATCAAGTCGACGGTCGAGGAGGAGGTCTGTGTCTTCTGCCATACGCCCCATAAGGCGCGGCGCGACATCCCCTATCTCTGGAACCGCGCCGATTCGACGGTCAACTACACGACCTATGAAAGTTCGACCCTCTATGCCACCGTTGGACAGCCCACGGGCGCTTCCAAACTCTGCCTGTCCTGCCACGACGGCACCATCGCGCTGGGCGCGGTACTGACGCGACCCACCGAGATCCCGTTTGCCGGCGGCATCCGTTTTCTTCCCGAAGGGCCTAGCCTCCTGGGAACCGACCTGTCGGACGACCACCCCGTCTCCTTCGATTACGACGAGAACCTCGCGGCCAGCAACGGCGAGTTGGCCTCGCCCTCGACGCTCACCGGCAAGATCAGACTCGACGCCTCCGGTCAGGTGCAGTGCACTTCGTGCCATGATCCCCACGACGATACCAACGGCAGCTTTCTGGTCGAGCCCAACAACTTCTCCAACCTGTGCGTGACCTGTCACCGGCGGCGCAACTGGGAGATCAGCGCGCACGCCACGTCGGGCGCCAGCTGGAGCGGCGGCGGCCCGGATCCCTGGCCGCACACCGACTTCGCGACGGTGGCCGAGAACGCCTGCGAGAGTTGCCACAGCCCCCACAACGCCGGCGGCCATGCCGGGCTGCTCAACTACGAGAACGAGGAAGACAACTGTCTGGCCTGTCACAACGGCAACGTCGCCCGGAAAAACATCGAAGCCGAACTTATCAAGACCTATGGGCACAAGGTGCAGGACTTCACCGGCGTGCACGATCCGGCCGAGAATTTCGGTATCCCGATCGGCGCGCATGTCGAATGCGTCGATTGCCACAACCCGCACCGGACCGTGGACCTTGCCGCGACGGCGCCGCAGGTGCCAGGCGCGATGGACGGGGTCAAGGGCGTATCGGCCGCCGGTACGCCGGTGCCGGAATCGTCGTTTCTCTACGAAATCTGCTTCAAGTGCCACGCCGACAACAACGTCCTCTCGGTGTCGCGGATCGCCCGTCAGGCGCCGCAGCTCAACACGCGGCTCGAGTTCGACCTCTCGAACCCGTCCTACCATCCGGTCGAGGCGGCGGGCGTCAACCCGAACGTACCGAGCCTGATCCAGCCGCTGAACGTCGGCAGCATAATTTATTGCACCGACTGCCACGCCAACAACCAGCCCAGCGGCGTCGCCGGCCCGCATGGCTCCGACTTCGAGTCCCTCCTCGAACGCAACTACACGACGGCCGATCTGACCGTCGAATCGTCCTTCGAATACGCGCTCTGCTACAAGTGCCACGATCGCAACAGCATCCTGGGCGACGAGAGCTTCGCGGAGCACAAGAAACACATCCGGAAGGAAAACGCGCCCTGCTCGGCGTGTCACGATCCGCACGGCGTCAGTTCGAGCCAGGGCACCGCAATCAACAACACCCACCTGATCAACTTCGACGTCAACATCGTCCAGCCGAACGCCGCCGGGGCCCGGCGGTTCGAGGATCGGGGGACCTTGGCGGGCGCCTGTTTCCTCAATTGCCACGGCGAGGAACACGACCCGGAAACCTATCCGTAGCCGCGGATTCCGGCCGGCCACGGCCTCGCCTGAATATGCGAATTCGGGCCATTCGCGGGCTTCTTTACAGAATCTCCACCCGGCGCTGATAGCCAGGAGAGACGGAAACGTTTCTCGGAGGGCCCGTCGTGCCTCGGCGTGTATTCGGTTTCGTCGGGGCGCTATTACCGGTCGCCCTGGCCGTGTGGACGACCTTTGCCGTGGCACCTGCCATGGCCGAATCGACGCATGCGGAGCTCGCCTGCGGCGAATGCCACCGGGCCGGCGACGCGGTCACCCCGGCCAACGCCGGGGATTTGACGGCCCGGCAGGAGACGCTTTGCGGCGCCTGCCATGATTCCGCGCTGGTCTTCAGCCATCCCACGGGATTTGCGCCGAACCGACCGCTCGCGGTCGGCTTTCCGCTCGACGCGGGCGGCAAAATGAGCTGCGGCACCTGCCACGACGTGCACGCCACCGAGTCCGGGTTGGGCGCGCTGCGCACGGCTTCGGCCGAAGCTGAATTCTGTGGCGCCTGTCACGACCCAGGCTTCTTCGAGGCGATGGCCGACAAGGGACGGTCGCTGCACGCATCGGGACATTTGAATGCACGGCCGCAACCGTCCGCCCGTATCGACGCCTTTTCCTCGACGTGTTTGGTGTGCCACGCGAGGAACCTGTCGTTCGCCGATGCCGGCGGCGCGTCCCGGAACACCTGGCTCAATGCCGAAGGCTCGGTAAACCACCCGATCGGCTCGGTCTACCGTCAGGTGGCGTCGCGCCGGGGTTATTGGAGCCCGGACATGCTACCCGAGGAGGTGGCGCTGCCCGACGGCAAGGTCGGGTGTGTCTCATGCCACGAGGGATATAGCCGAAACCACGGCCGCCTGGTCCGTCCGGATCGGCTGTGCTTCGACTGCCATGACAAGTAAGCCAAGCGCAAGCGTTGCCGCCCGCGACCGGCTCGCTGGATTATTTTTCGAGTTTTTCGAGATAGGCGATGAGATCGTCCCGGTCACGGTCCTTCTTTAGCTTATAGACCATCTTGCTCTTGGCCTTGCCGTCGCCGAGATATTTGCGCAGGAACTTTTTCGGATCCTTCAAATAATTTTCCAGGCTCTCGTCTTCCCAGGCCAGGCCCTTGGCGGCCGCCTTTTTGAGGCTGGCGGAGTATTTATAGCCGTCGGCGGCGGCGGCCTTGCGGCCGACAATGCCGGCCAGGTTCGGGCCGACCTTGTTCTTTCCGGCCTCGAGCGAGTGGCAGGACTTGCATTTCTTGAAGACCTTCTCGCCCTTGGTGGCGTCGCCGCCGGCCAATGCGGAGCCGCCAGCGAGGATCATCGCGAGCGCCGCGGCCAATACCAAACTCCGTTTGCCGATCATGCCAAATTCCTTTGTCCGCCGGTTTCCGTCCCGTGTTCCAGCTCCGCGATATCGGCTTAAAGCGTGTCTCCCCCGGCCGTCGGCGAAGCAAATCCGGAGCGCCCGCGAGGACCTTGCTCCAACCTTCCCTAGATACGTACAGGGGCGGGCCGGCGCATTGACCCAGGTCAACGGAAGCCTTCGCCCGGGCGGATCATTCCGGCTTGGACTGGTGCTTGCCCTGGCGCTTGCCGTCGCCGGCGCGGCGAAGCTGCTCGGCGAACTTCTCGCAAGGGTCCGTGATATCGGCGCGCGGCGTGAACCAGACGAAATCGAACGGCAGGCCATCGCTATCGAAGTGCTCGGCATAGGCGGCGGGCTCGTTCATGCCCTCGCTCACCTCGACCAGGCCGACGCTGGCAACGGACCGCCCGGGGGCCGCCCGCCTCAGGTGCCAGGGCACGCCGCGGTCGGCGCGGGCGTGTCCGGCGCCGGCAATCAGCACCGTCCCGTCGGCAACGTCTGATTTCTCGGCGGCACCGATCATGGCCCGGGCCATGTGGGCGTCGCGCACGATTTGCGCCATCGCCAGGGGACCGGCCATCGCCTCGGGGATCTGGCCACAATGGGAGGCCACGATCTCCTTGCGCATGCGGGCAACCATCTCCGGCGGCATCTCGGCGTCGAGGCCGAGCGCCTCGACCAGCGACCTGTCCAGCGCGCCGATGCCGTTCCTGGCGATCCCGCGTACCTGCCGGCGCGGCAGGTTCGCCGAGCGTACCGGCAGGCCGGCATCCAGCGCCGCCTGGGCAATCGGCTGGTAGCGTGTCCAGGGCGGCCAGCCGCTCTTCTCCCAGCCGACCGCCGGACCCAGCCCGCCGGCCTCTCGCGGATGCCCGGCGAGAAATTGCGAGAGGCGCGCGTCCTGGTCCGAATCGAGCATTTCGAAAGCCAGTGCCGGCCGCCGCCCGCTGGCGATCAGCGCGTGCGTTACCCACGCCTGAATCCGGTGGTGGTCCGGGTTATCGTGCCGCTCGCCGAGCAGGATGAACGGCGCGTCGTGAAGCTCCGTGATCACGAATTCCGGGCTGGCGAACACGCCGCGCCTGAGGTCCCAGACTTGTCCGACCAGGGGGTGATTGCGATAATGGGCCGACGACCAGGGCGGGCCGGGCGCCGCGAGTAAGGCGCCCGGCGCGGCACGCTCGGCGCAGCCGGCGAGGCCCGCGCCGATCAGCCCCCACAGCAGCATCAGATCGAATCGCATTGGCCAGCGATAGCCGACGCGCCGGGCTCCGGCAAGGGAAGCTTTCCGTTGTTTCGGCGTCAGTGTCGCCGCTTGCCGGCATAGTAGGCGGCGAGGCTTCTGAAATCGGCTTCGCCCAAGGGGAACGACATGGCGTGCATGATGGAGCTGCTGCGCGCGCCGGTGTGGTAGACGCGCAACGCGCTCGCCAGGTAGCCCGCCGATTGACCGGCGAGGATCGGAAATTTGGCATTGCTGCTGTTGCCGTCCTTGCCGTGGCAGCGGTCGCAACGTTCGGCCCACTCCGCCGCGCTCAGCCGCTTGGGCGGCTCGGGCCGCTTGGCTTTGCGGGTGGCGTAGAAGGCGGCGATGTTCTGGACCTCGGCTTCGCCGAGGGGCGCCACGAATTCCGTCATTGCGGCGTGGTCGCGCGTCTTGTCCTTGTATGCCTTGATGGCGGCGGCGAGATATTCGGCATCGAGCCCGGCAAGCCGGGGCGCGGTCGGATCGTCGCTGTTGCCGTCGGCGCCATGGCAGGCCGCGCAGGGAGCCGCCGCGGCCGCCCCGGCGGCGAGATCGGCGGCGGGTATCTCCGTGGGATGCTTCGGCTCCGCGGCCGCGTAATAGGCGGCCAGCAGGGCGATATCGGGATCGCCGAGCGACAGCGTATAGGCCTGCATGACGTCGTGCGCCCGCCGCCCGTCGCGATAGGCCTTGAGCGCCGTCTCGAGATATTTACCGGGCTGGCCGGCGACGCTGGGCATACCGGGTATTTCGCTGTTGCCGTCCTCGCCGTGGCAGGCGGCGCAGGCGTCGGCCGCCGCCTTGGCCTTGGCGAAGGGATCGGCCGGCTCGCTTTCGGCTTCCTTTGCCGCCACATCGCCGGCGGGTAGCGGCGCTTGGGCGAAGGCGGGCAGACCGGCGAGATAGACGGCGACGTTTATGATGTCCTGTTCGCGCCATCCGCCGAAGCTCTCGCGCATCGCCGGGCCCTCGCGAACGCCGTCCAGATAGGCGTCCAGGGCGATGGCGATGTAGGCCGCGTGTTGGCCCGCGAGGTGCGGCACTTCGGGGATCGACGCCATCCCGTCGGCGCCGTGGCATTGCACGCAAGCCTTGGCGAGCTTCTTGCCGGCTTCCTTGTCGGCGCCCGCCAGCATTTCCGGCGTCGGCGGGGAAACGTGATCCGCCCGCGCGGCCGGGCCGCCCAACGCCAGCGCCAGCAGGGCCGCCGTCAACAGGGTCGTCCATTTAATCATATCGATCACCTCGCGCGGCGCTGCTCCGCCTGGCCGCTTACAGAAGCGAGACCTTCGGCAATTCGGCTTCGCGGGTAAATTTCGGGAACCAAATCTGGTACATGGACACCACCCACATGTAGGCGAAACAAGCGCCCATGACCGCGCCGCTCAACAACACGATCCAGGCGAAGGGCGTGTAGAGCTTGGTCAGGTACCAGGACGCGATATCCACGATGATCGCCCCGAACGGTGCGACGATCACCAGCGACTTGAACCAGACCGGCCGGATGAAGGCGTGACTGAAAATCAGGCCGACGGTGAAGAAGATGAAGGTGATGCCGAACAAGTGGATGTGGGAGACGCGGACCAGCGTGAATATGTCCGCGCCCGTGTCGAGCTCGGCGACTTTCAGCGTGTTCTCGTAGTCGACCAAATTCGGGATATGCGGGTTGGCGCCGTCGTGACAGGTCACGCACCGCTTCTCGAGCACCGGCGCGACCTCGGACTCGTAGACCCGCTTCTTCGCGCCGCCGCGCACCCAGGCCACGAACACGCCCTTCTCCGACGCCGGCAGCATCTCGGCCATCGGCCCCTTGAGCGCCGCCTCGATCTGCGAGTCCTCCTTGCTGCCGCTGTAGGCGATGGCGAGGTCGTCGACCGAGAGGCCCGGCAGGCCGTCCCGCCCGGCATGGGAGTTATAGGTATGGAGCATCGCGAACAAATAGCCGATGCCCAGGACCAGAAGCGTTCCGGTAAACAGCGCCCGCATGCTGAGCGGGAATTCGCTGTAATGGAAGAACATGCGATGAACTTGTGCCATCGTCCCTCGCCCTCCGCCGGGGCGGCCACTCCTGATCGGAACTGTCATCGGCCACCCTAGATAATGCCACATTCACCCCGCGGATTTCGCGGCATCATTGTTCGGCTCTTGGACCTCGGCGCAACTCCTACGGAACCATGTATCTTGTACCCGCCGGTACGCGAATATCCTTGATCTGCGTCAAATTACGGGCGATTCGGGCGTCCGCATTTCAGTAACGAGCGCCCTACAATTCCATGCTGTATTTCTTTCCTCCGAATCTTGGCGGCGGGCCGCCGTATTTTGACTTGGGTCAATGCATTTCGGGCGGGTTCGTGAAACCGTCGTCCTACAAATTTGTCGCCGCTTCGACTGTTTGCACAGCCCAATGGTCCCAGGCAATGCGGGTACCGAAAAGTCCAGTGTGGATCTTTTCGAGCGTGTTACTGCTCGCGGGAGCGCCGGGGGATTGGGTGGCGGAAGCCAAGGCGCAGGTGGCCCCCAGGGGCAATTCCGCCGCTGCCGAAGGCGCTACCCAGAATCCTGACAACGAATTGTGCCTGGGCTGTCATGGAGACGACGAGTTCGCCGTCTCCATCGGTGACGGGAGAATACGCAGTTTGCACATCGATCCGGAGAAGTTTGCCCAAAGCGTGCACGGCATTCGCTCTTGCGTGGAATGCCACAAGGACATCGTCGAAGTTCCGCACCGACCCAACGTAGACAGGAAAGTCGGCTGCGTGCGCTGCCACCGGAGCAAATGGGAAGCTGCCCAGAAAGCAGGCAAGACCCGGGAATTCGCGCGACTGGGCGATGTGGTGCAGCAGATCGAAAGCTACATGGAATCGATTCACGCCCAGCCGAGCATGGAAGATCAATCGCGAACCAACGCGAGCTGCTACGACTGCCACAACGCCCACTACATCACCCCGATCAACAGCGAGATCGGCGCGTGGTCGCGGCTGCAAATTCCGGACATATGCGGAAAGTGCCATTCCGAGCAATTGGATACCTACCTGACGTCGGTGCACGGAAAGGAGATTTTCCTCAACGCCAATCCCTACGCGGCCGTCTGCATCGACTGCCACACCACCCACACCATCGAATCTCCGAAAGTCGATTCGATCAGGCTGGCAATCACCAAGAACTGCGGGAATTGCCATGATGAACAGTTTGAAACCTATACGGGGACCTATCACGGGCAGGTGAGCACGCTGGGCTACGCCCACACGGCGAAGTGCTTCGACTGCCACGGATACCATGGCATCCAAAGGGTGGATGATGAAACGTCGACGGTGCACGAGAGCAACCGCCTCGAGACCTGCCGGAAATGCCACGAGCAGGCGAGCGCCGGGTTCATCACGTTCCACCCGCACGGAAACACCCATGACTTCGCTCGCTACCCGTATATGTGGATTGCTTCCAAGTTCATGATCGGGCTGCTGTTGAGCGTATTCACGTTCTTTTGGGCGCACTCGGCGCTGTGGTTCTTCCGGGAGTACAAGGACCGCAAGGACGGCAAGAGCATGCCGCATGTCCGGACGGACAAGCTGCCGCGGGGCGAGGAGAAATACGTCAGGCGCTGGGGTCCGGTTTGGCGGCTGGCGCATCTTATTTTGGCGCTCGCCGTGATGGTCCTGGTCTTGACCGGCACCGCGGTGCTCTATGCCGACAGCTCCTGGGCGCAGGCGATCATGCCGCTGCTCGGCGGGCCGAAAGTCACGGCGGTTCTGCACCGAATCGCGGCGTTTACGTTCATCGTCCTGTTTTTCGGGCATCTGGTCTACATCGCCGACTACATCCTGCGGAACTGGCGAACCTTCAGGTTCTTCGGGCCCAACTCGTTGGTGCCCAACCTGCAGGATTTCACGGACATGGCCGCCATGTTGCGGTGGTTCTTCGGCAAGCGGCCACGGCCCGTGTTCGACCGCTGGACCTATTGGGAGAAATTCGACTACTGGGCGCCGTTCTGGGGCTTGGCGATCATCGGCATCAGCGGCGCGATGTTATGG
This sequence comes from uncultured Alphaproteobacteria bacterium, assembly GCA_965372875.1. Classification (GTDB taxonomy): domain Bacteria; phylum Pseudomonadota; class Alphaproteobacteria; order CBDVDY01; family CBDVDY01; genus CBDVDY01. The sequence goes on from CBDVDY010000017.1 coordinate 15,725, forward strand.
CTACCGGCGGTGACCGCTTCGGTCCTGCCTGGATGGGTGCTGAACGTGGCCACAATCGTGCACGGGGAAGAGGCGTTCCTGGCTGCCGTATTCCTGTTCTCGGTCCACTTCTTCAACGTGCATTTCCGGCCGGACAAGTTTCCGCAGGACATCGTGATGTTCACCGGCGCCATGCCCCTGGAGGAATACAAGCGCGAGCACACCTTGGAATACCGGCGCCTGGTCGAAAGCGGAGAGTTCGAAAAGTATCTGGTGGATGCACCGTCGCGGCCGATGACCCGGTTATCGAAGGCCTTGGGGACGACGCTGATCCTCGTCGGGCTGACGCTGCTGGTGCTGGTCCTGATCGGCTTCTCGGGACGCCTGGTGTCCGGGTAAGGGCCGGGGCCGATGTGTCCGGCGGCGAAGAGGGTCAAAGAAAATTATGGGGCCGCCCATGCAGAGACTCGGGAGACGCGCTGGTGCGTTGGTCGACACAGATTTCGCACGAGGTTCCAAATGAGACGTTTTACATTGAGCGTTGTCCTGGCGTTGCTGCTGATAGGTTGCGACGAGGAACAAGAGACGACTGTAGCGTCACCGGACATTGGCGCGGGCAAATCCCTCGCAATTGAACAGTGCGTCGGATGTCATGGATTGGACGGGCGAGGCGCGGCACCCGGCATCCCGAACTTGGCCGCGCAAGACAACGCGTATCTTCGTCAGTCGTTGGTCGCCTATCGGGATCGGAAGCGGATGCACGCCGCGCTGCGGGACATGACGACGCAGATGAGCGACGCGGATATCCGCAATGTCGCGGGCTATTATGCCGGCTTGGCGCCGCTCAAGGACACCGCGGAGGCCAAGCCACAAACCGTCCCCTCGCCCTACGAGAAAGGCAAGGCGGCCGCGGTGGCCTGCGCCGGCTGTCATGGCGAAGATGGCAATGCCATGGCGCCCGGTACCCCCAGTTTGGCGGGCCAACAGCCAATTTACTTCGTCGCCGCCGTGCGCGCCTACCTGGACGGCAGGCGCAGTATCTCCGATATGGAGATGTTGCGCGAGTTGGACGGGGTCGATTTGCAGAGTCTGGCCCTGTACTACGCCACACAGGCCCCGGCGCCGCGCGGCGCTCCAGCCCGCGGCGATCCGGCCGCCGGCGAACCGCTGAGCGCCCGTTGCGGCGGTTGCCACGGTGCCCACGGAGTAAGCAACGACGCGGCGACGCCGAACTTGGCCGCGCAAGACGCCGCCTATCTGGTTCGCGCGATCAAGGCCTACCGAGACCAGAGCCGCCGGCACGATGTCATGCTCGCCGACAACACCGACGAGGAGATCGCCGATATCGCCGCGTTCTATGCCGTTCAGGAACCCAGGGCGGCGGAGGACAGCCCGATCACCGTCCAGGAGCTGACCGAGAAATGCGATCGATGCCATGGCCCCGGGATCGCCAATCCGACGATGGCGATTCCGAAGATCAGCGGGCAAGACAGGGACTATCTGGTAATGGCCTTGCGGGCGTACCGCGACGGCAAGCGCGGCAGCTCCATGATGCACAGGATGAGCCTGCCCTACAGCGAGGCACTGATTGAAAGCGTCGCGACGCTGTACGCCGGCCAGCCCGCGCGGTAAGCCGCGATGCAGTCCTTCCGTCGCGCGGCAACCGGCGGAAAACCTTGATCTGCGTCAATTTCAAGGCGGCTAAAATCGGCTAGCATTCACTTGCGTCACGCGGCGGCCGGGACCGGACGACAATCGCCACGAGGGCGCCGGTCCGACACTTCGAAACGGCCGCGGCCGCATGCAGAGGCGGGGCCGGCTCGCATGGGCCGGTCCAGCGAAAGGAGGTTGTCATGACCAGCCAGCGTCGTTGCGGATCGCTTCTCGGCTCCCTTGCCTTCGCCTCGATGCTTGCCGCCGGCGCGTTGTTGCCCGGCGCGGCATGGGCGGGCCAGCACGTGAGCTTCAAGGAGGATTTGTATCCGATCATCCAGATCAGGTGTCTCGCCTGCCACCAGCCCGGCGGGGTTGGCTACGAAAAGAGTGGGCTGGACCTCAGGACCTACGAAGGCTTGATGAAGGGCACCAAGCACGGCCCGGTGGTGGTGCCGCGCAGCGCCTTCACCAGCAATCTTGTCGCCGTGATCGATGGCCGCACCGATCCCGAACTCAGGATGCCCCACAAGAAAAAGCGCATGACCAAGTGCGAGCGGCTCATCTTCAGGTTCTGGGTCAACCAAGGCGCCAACGACAATTAGCGCGGCGCCGGCGCGGCCGGCAAGAGCCGCGCCAGATTCACAGGGAAGAAATGTCCGCCATCCAGTGCCGAGGCTCTCCCGTCCATTCGGACGCGAGGGCCCGAGGAGGTGAAGAATGAAACAAGGCATGCTGGTTGTCGTGGCCGCGTGCGCCGCGTTGCTGATTACAGGCGTCGCGCAGGCGGGCGGCGGCGATGCCGCCCTGGGCGAGACAAAGGCGGCGAAATGCGCGGCCTGCCATGGGCCCAAGGGCGAGGGCAAACGCAAGAACCCGCCGATCGCCGGCTTGGATCCGGCCGCTTTCGTGAAGAGCCTGCACGACTACAAGTCGGGCGTCCGTAAGAACGTGATGATGAAGATGGCGACGAAGAAACTGAGCGACAAGGATTTCGCCGATTTGGCCGCCTACTACGCCGTCCTCAAGTGATCGCCCGGGCGGCGCGCAGGCCCTTGATGTGCGTCAATGCGGGCTCGGAGCACGGATTGTAGGCTTATCGCATCGTGTGAAATTTGGCTCGGTCCGGCGCGCCATCTCGTCGGCAGGGCACGCCGAGAATAGAGGAAGGAGCCGAAAATGACTGTCAAACAGGGACTGGTGGCCACGGTGATCGCCGCGGCCCTCGCGTTTCCCGGAGTGGCCGCCGCGCAATCGCAGGTCCTGGTCTACAAGGACGCCGCGTGCGGGTGCTGCAACGGCTATATCGCCTATCTCCAGACCCAGGGCATCGACGCGGTCGGCAAGAACGTCAAGGACATTGAACTGGTGAAAAAGGTATTTCGGGTGCCGGAGCAGCTCGAATCCTGCCACACGATGGCCGTCGGCGGCTACGTGATCGAAGGCCACGTGCCCATGGCGGCGGTGCGGAAGTTGCTGATGGAAGGTCCCGACCTGATCGGCATCGGATTACCCGTCATGCCCTTGGGCGCTCCCGGGATGAACGGCGAGCAGGAAGAGGCGTTCAAGATCTACGGTTTCTCCAAATCCGGCACGTCGCTCTACATGACGCAATAGCGGGCTGGGCGGCTCCACCCATTCCGTCCCTCGAGCGCGAGGCGGCGGTTCCGAACCGGGGTCACCGCTCTGTGGGGCACACGGAACGTCGAATGTTGTTGATTCAATTCAATATTCGCCGAGCGAGCCGCGGATACCGTGGACCCAATGATTCTCTAAATCTGGCGCGCCGCTGATGCCGAAGCACATTATACGACTCCTCCTTCTGATCGGTGCGTTCGTCGTTGCGGCGATTGCGGCACGATCCTACTTCGTCCCCGATTCATTTTACGTCTTCGGCCCTTATCGGGCCGACTCGGTACGCGAGATCGCTGCCGGTACGCCGAAATTCAAAGGTCCGGTTTACTGCCAGGCGTGCCATGAGGAGCGGCATGTCGAGTGGTCCGCGGGCGTCCACAAGGCAGTGAAATGCGAGGTCTGCCACGGTGCCGCCGGGGACCACCCGGCCAACGGGAAGCTGCCCGTCCCGACCGAGACGGTCAAGCTGTGCACACTTTGTCACGAGGCCATGCCGACGAGGCCGGTCACCCAGCCCCAGATCGTTGTGGCTGAGCACGCCGGGACCGAGCAGTGCATCACCTGCCATAACCCTCACTCGCCCAGGATCGGTGGCCCAGCTACCGGCCAAGCGGGCGCCGGTCTCGTTGCATATTTCACTTCGCTGAAAGGCGCGGCGGGAGACTGAAATGTACGCAACCAATAACAGGAATCGCTCGTTTTACGAACCGAGACAACCGGGGCCGAGAGGGATGCTCGCCGCCGCGGTGTATGACCTACGGATATTGCCGGCACTGGCTGGCTATCCGACACGCG
>CBDVDY010000018.1:0-19721 GCA_965372875.1 uncultured Alphaproteobacteria bacterium
AAGGGCAGGCCGGTGCGATCCATCTCCGCCACCGCCTCGTCGAGCGCGGCGGCGATGGACGCCTCGTCGGCCGGGAACGGGCGGTGCGGGATGCGCATTGTGTCCAGGAGCGCGCCCGTGATCTCGCCCATCAATTCGTGCTGCGGCTCGTCCTCGAGGCCGGGCTGCCCGCGCCAGGTGACGATCATCAGCGTCGGAATGCGGAACGGAAAGTTGAGCGAGGTGAGCGGATTGACCGTGTTGCCGAGGCCCGAGTTCTGGCACATGACCACGGTCTTTCGGCCCGCGAGCCAGGCGCCGGCGGCGATGCCCACCGCCTCGCCCTCGTTGGCGGCGCCGACATAGGCGATGGCCGGATCGCCGATCACCCGGTTGATGATTGGCGTCAGGAACGAGCACGGCACGCCGGTAAAGAAGTCGAAGCCCCGCGCCGCGGCCGGCGCGAGAAAGGCGTCCGCGCCGATCATGAAAACATTCCCTAAAGCAGGTTGCGCGCCTTGGCGAGGTCGAAGGCGTCGTCGACGTCGAACCAGTTGCCGGTGACGTAGGCGACACGGACCTCATGGCCGCCGGCGATCAGCCGTGACAGCAAATCCAGGAGACTGGCGCTCGGCAGCGACCCGTCGGCTTGCATCGCCGTCAATTGGGCGCGCACCGCCTCGGCGCCGGCGGGGCTCAGCTTGGCGAGGCCGACCCACTCGGCATCGACCTCGGCCGGCGGCAGCTCGTTGCCGATGCGCGCCAGCAACACCGGATCGTCGTCGAGATAGTCGCCGGTGAAGCGGCGGTCGCAACTCACGAAGTCGACGGCACGGTCGGCGGCGCGCCAGTCGCGCCCCCTTGCCAGCGCGTCGGCGGCGATGACTATGTCGCCCGCGGTGTCCATGAGCGCGTCCAGGACCGACGGCTTGAACAGCACGTCACCGTAGGCGATGACGCAGTCGCCCTCGATGTGCGCGGCGGCGCATGCGAGCGAGGCGAGCTCGCCGGTCTCGGCGTGGTCGTCGTTGTCGACGGTGACGATCGAGGCGAGGTCGATGGTATCCTTCTTGTAACCGCGCACCACGGTCACGTCGCGTACCCCGCCGTCGCGCAGGGTCGCGACCAGCCGCTCCAGCAGCGGCTGGCCACGTACGTCGACCATGCATTTCGGCCGGTCCTCGGTAAGCGCGCCAAGCAAGGAGCCGCGCGAGGCGGCGATCACCACCGCCCGGGTCCGGGTCCCGGCGGCGCGAAGGTAGCGCCGTTCGGCCTCGGCCAACTCCTTGTCGCCGGCAAGTTCGAAGATGTCGCGCACGCTGGCGATTTCGTCCCCGATGCCGGCCAGGCTCTGCTCGGCGAAAATGCGTTCGCTGGTCTCGCGCATCGCGGTGATGGCGGCGCGTAGATTGTGGTTCGCCCATATGGCGAGCGAGATGCCGGCCTCGCGAAATTCGTCGGTCGGCGTCCGGTAATACATGGTCGGAACGATGACGACCGGCGCGCGGTTCGCCCATTCGCGGGTGAACGCCAAAATTTCGTCGGCGTTCGAGGATTTCGAGTGGATCAGAATGCCGTCGGCGCCGGCCGCATGATAGGCCTCGGCGCGCCGCAGCGCTTCGTCCATGCCCCAGCCGGAGATCAGCGCCTCGACCCGGGCGATGAGGCAGAAATCGTCGTCGCTCTGGCTGTCCTTGCCCGCCTTGATCTTGCCGCAGAATTCGTCGATGTCGGCGAGCGGCTGGCCTTGACCCACGAACGAATTGGTCTTGGGAAACAGCTTGTCCTCGATGCAGACGGCGGCAACGCCGCGCTGGCACAGTTTTTTGACCAGGCGCCGCACGTTGTTGAAGTCGCCGTAACCGGTATCGCCGTCCACCAGTATCGGGATCGACGTGGTGTCGGCCATGAATTCGAGGACCTCGAGCACCTGGGTCCACGACGCTTCGTTGCGGTCGCGCACGCCGAGCGCCGCCGACATCGTCAGGCCCGAGGCCCATATGCTCTTGAATCCCGCTTCTTCGACGATCTTGGCGCTGAGGCCATTATGCGCCTCCATCAGGAAGCCCAGTTCAGGCGCGGTCAACTGGGCCCTGAACCGGCCCGCCTTGGTGAGTGGTTCCGGCTGTTCGGAGGCCACGATTTTAACAGGTTGTCGCATGATGACCGCGTTTCGCTGCGTCGACTTTAATGTCGACTATAATGGATTTGTAGCGGGAATCTGACAGGTTTGCCGGATCGGCGCAATATGGCGGAAAGCCGCGGGGCCTGCCCCCTCTATTCGATCTCGAGCGCCTCGACCTTGTTGCCGATCGCCGCGAGCAGCGCCTCGAATCCCTTGGTGCGCATGATAGACGAAAGATCCGCGCGCCGCGTGGCCACTTCGCTGATCGTGCCTTTGAGGAATACGTCGATGACCCGCCATTTGCCGCCGCGGTTGCGCAGCAGATAATTTATCGACACCGCCTCGCCGTTTGATTTAACGATGCGCGTGCGGACCAGCATATCCTTGCGGCGGGTTTTCTTGGTTCCGACGATTTCGAATTTCTCGCCTTTGTAGTCGGAGAAACGGGCCGCGTAGGTGGCGACCGTCAGGTGGCTGTAGGCGGCCACGAACGTCGCCCGTTCGTCCTTGTCGAGCGTTTTCCAGTAGGCGCGGCTCAGCGAGGCGCGGGCAATGAAACCGAGATTGAAGGCCTTGTCGACCGCCGGCTCCAACGCCTTGTAGCGGCCTTGGTAGCCGAGCGCCTTGGCCCGGCGCATGACGTCGACCAGAGTCGCGTGATAGACGCCGACTACGTCTTCAGGCGAGTCTTGCCCGGCGGCGGCTGAAAACGGTATAAGCGCAACCGCAAACACCGCGAACGCTGCGGCGAGCCGGCCAACGGGTCGACGCTTAGCCTTTGCCGACATTCTCACTCCATGGCAACTGGCGAATAATCTGCTGGCTGCTTATGTGTGGTGGCGGCCGGTGCTTGGCAATGACCAGACGGTAATAATCGCCGGCGGGCGGCAGAGGCAAATCGAGGAATATGACGAGCAAATCGCCCGAAGCGCAGTCACACTTTTTCGTCCGCGCCCTTTGCCTCTGCGTCGATGGCGCGCGCAAACGGGCCTGGGCCGTGGTCGCGGTGGCGATGTCGGTCTCGGCGGCGATTCTGACTTTTACCGTGCTCACGCTCGGCATTAACACCGGCACGAGCGACATGTTGTCGCGTGAACTCCCGTTTCGCCAGACCTACGAGAAATACAAGGCCGCGTTCCCGTATTTTTCGAACACCCTGGTTATTGTGGTCGATGGCGAAAACGCCGATGTGTCCGAGGATGCGGCGATCTTGCTAGAGGCGCGCCTGCGCGAGAACCCGCAACTGTTCAAGAACGTCTTTTTTCCGGCCGGTCACCCCTTCTTTCGCGCCAACGGCCTGCTCTATCTCGACACCGACGAATTGAGCGCGCTGGCCGACCGTCTGGCCGAGGCGCAACCGCTGCTCGCCAGCCTGGCGCGCGATCCCAGTATCCGGGGGTTGTTCGATGTTCTCGGCCTGGCGGTCGATGAAATTCGCGACGGCGGAACCGCGACGGGCGGGCTGGACGACGCCTTCGCGCGAATCGGCGCGGTGCTCGAATCCCGCGCCGACGGGGGAGAGAAGACGCTGGCCTGGCGCGCGATGATGGGCGGCGAGGAGACGGATGCCGACGACCTTCGTCAGATTATCGTGGTGCAGCCGGTGGTCGACCGTGGCTCGCTGGGTTATGCGTCCGAGGCGATGCGCGCGGTGCGGCGATACGCGGAGGAGCTCGGGCTCGACGAAGCGCACGGCGTTCGCGTGCGGCTTACCGGCTCGGCCGCGCTGAAAACCGAGGAGCTCAGGAGCGTTTCCACCGGCGCCGGCCTCGCCGGCCTGATCGCACTGATTTTGGTGAGCCTGCTCCTGGCGTTCGGCCTGCGTTCGTGGCGCCTGGTGGTCTCGGTGCTCGTTACCCTGGTCGTCGGGCTCATTGGGACGGCTGGCTTCGCGGCCGCGGCGATCGGCTCGCTCAACCTTATTTCCGTGGCGTTCGCGGTGTTGTTCATCGGGCTTGGCGTCGATTTCGGCATTCATTTCAGCCTGCGCTACAAGGAGGAATTCAGCCACGACGCGGATCACGCGACGGCGCTGCGGGCGGCGGCGAACGGCGTGGGGGGGGCCTTGGCGCTCTCGGCGGCGGCGGCGGCGATCGCCTTTTTTTCGTTTCTGCCGACCGCCTACAAGGGCGTATCCGAGCTCGGTCTGATTTCCGGCGTCGGAATGTTCATTGCGCTGTTCACGAACCTGACGGTGCTGCCGGCGATGCTCACGGTGCTGCCGTTCCGGCCGAGCGGCCGCTTCCGGCATCGGCCGCTCTTCACCATTTCGGCCGAGCGGTTCCTGCGCCGCCACGGACGCGGGATCGCCGTCGGCGCGCTGATCCTGGGGGTGGCCGCGGCGGCGCTGGTGCCGTTCTGGCGTTTCGATTTCAACCCGCTCAATCTCCAGGACGCCAGCACCGAATCGGTGCGGACCGTGCGCGATCTGATGCGGAACAGCCGGGCCTCGCCCTATACGATATCGATCCTTACCGACGATTTGGACGCCGCGGTGGCATTGGCGGAGGAGATTTCGGGGCTCGATTTTGTCGACCGCACGATCACGTTGCGCGATTTGGTGCCGCGAAATCAGGACGAAAAGCTGGAAATCATCGACGACATGGCGCTTTTCCTGACTCCGATCGTCGAGGAGGGCGCGACGGTGCCGCCCCCGCGCGCCGCCGAGCGCCGAGCCATCCTCGATGATTTCCGCGGCCGGCTGGCGCGGCTCATCGACTCGAAACAGGCCGGCGATCTCGAACCGCCGGCGCGGCGGCTGGTGGCGGCGATCGACCGATTCCTGGCCGTTACATGGGACGATCCGGCGGCCCTGGCGGCGCTGGAGGCGGCGCTCACGGGCACCCTGCCGGCGCGGCTCGAGTCGTTGCGCCAATCGCTTGGCGCCGAACCCGTCGGAATCGAGGATTTGCCCGAGGAAGTCCGGCGGCGGCAGACCGCGATCGACGGCCGCGCCCGCATCGAGGTCCACCCGGTCGAGGATTTGATCGACAACACGGCGCTGCGCCGTTTCGTCCACGACGTGCGGGCGCTGGCGCCGGATGCCACCGACAATCCGGTAATTCTGCTCGAGGCGGGCGACGCCGTGGTCAACGCCTTCTGGAAGGCGGGCGGGATCGCCCTGGTGACGATTATCGTGCTCTTGGGCGTGCTGCTGCGCCGCGCCTGGCACGTTATTCTGGTGCTGGCGCCGCTGCTCCTGGCCGCGATCTTTACGGTGGCGACGGCGGTCCTGCTCGGACTGTCGTTCAACTTCGCCAATATCATCGTCATGCCGCTGCTGCTGGGGCTGGGCGTGGCGAGCGGCATCCATATTGTCACCCGCGCCCGCCGCGAGCAGAGTGCCACGCTGCTGCGCACCAGCACGCCGCGCGCCATCATGTTCAGCGCCCTGACCACGATCGGCTCGTTCGGCAGCTTGTCGATTTCCAGCCACCGCGGCACGGCCAGCATGGGCGAGCTCCTGACCATTGCGCTGGCCTATACGCTGATTTGTTCGCTCGTCGTCCTGCCGGCCTTGATGCAGTTGCGCCGGTTCGGTACGGCGCCGGCCGAGCCGTGAAGGCGTTATCCTATGTCGGGCTGGTCCTGGGATTGGCTTTGGCCACGGTGCTGGTCGTCCGCGCCGGCGCCGACACCTTGGCCGAAGCGCTGTCCCAGGTTGGCTGGAACGTCGGCTGGGTGGCGCTCTTTTACCTGCTGCCCCTGACGCTGGCGGCGAGCGGCTGGCGCCAACTCTTCGTCGCTGTCAAACCGCCACCGTTGGCGGCCGCCGTGTGCTCCGTATGGATTGGCGTCGCCGTCAATTGGCTGCTGCCGGTGGCCCAGGTCGGCGGCGAATTCGTCCGCGCCAGACTGGTAATGAAGGGCGGCGTGTCGGGCGCCGCCGTCGGCGCGTCCGTCGTAATCGACAAGACGGTGCAGGCCGCCAACGTCGTCATTTACGGTCTCCTGGGAGGCGTGTTGTTGGTCGCGCTGACCGGCAACATGAAGGTGCTGCCCGTGGTGATCGCGTTCCTCTGCGTTCTTGCCGGGCTGATCTTTGCGTTCTACCGAATCCAGCGCGCCGGCATGTTCGGCTATCTCGCCAATCGCCTGCCCGGGCTCGCCCGGCACAAAAGCTGGGAGCAGCTGGTCGGCGTGCCGGCGCTCGTCGCTTGGCAGATATCGGAAGGTCATTGGCTGTGGCGGAGCCGGCGGGCGGCGCGGTGAGAGCGATCATACTGGCCGCCGGTATCGGCGCGCGGCTTGGCGGCGGCGACGGCCATCCGCCGAAGGCGCTGCTCGAATTCGGCGGCAAGAGCCTGCTGCAACGGCACATCGAAATTCTGCGCGCGGCGGGAATCGGCGAAATCGTCGTCGTCACCGGTTACCGCGCCGATCTGATAACGGCTGAAATCGCGCGCGCCGGCGCCGCCGGGTTCGCGCGCGCCATCCTCAACCCCGATTACCGCGAGGGCAGCATCGTCAGCCTGTGGGCGGCGCGGGAGGCGCTTGTCGAGGGCGGCGACGTCTTGCTGATGGACGCGGACGTGTTGTACGACCACCGCATGATCGATCGATTGATTTCCACGCCCCATGCAAACTGCTTTCTCCTGGACCGGGATTTCGAGCCGGGGGACGAGCCGGTCAAGGTTTGCGTGCGCGGCGGCAGCATCGTCGATTTCGAGAAGCGCGTCGAAGGCGAGCATGATCTGCGGGGCGAATCGGTGGGCTTCTTCCGTTTCTCGCCGGAAATCGCGATCCGGCTGGTGGCGGCGGCCGAGGCCGATATCGCGTCCGGCCGGCGCCAGCGCATGTACGAACACGCGATCCGCGATATCCTCCTGGATTCGCCGCCCGGCACCTTCGGATACGAGGACGTGACCGGCCTGCCTTGGATCGAGATCGACTTTGCCGAGGATGTCGAGCGCGCCCGTGGCGACGTGCTGCCGCAACTCGAGGAAACCGCGCCATGAGCCGGGTAGCCTACGACCAGCGTTTGGCCAACATACTTGTCGCCGGCCTGGCCCGCACGCCGGTCACTCCCAACATGGTGACCACGTTCGGGCTGTCGGCCGGGCTTCTCGCCGCCTATCTGTTTTCGCTTGGCGATCCGGCCCTGCGCCATTGGGCCGCCGCCGCGTTCATGTACGCGGTGTTCAACGACCACGTTGACGGCCAGCTCGCCCGCGCCACCGGCAGGACCAGCCGGTTCGGACATTACTACGACCATGTCGCCGTTGGCACGGCCTATATCGGCATGTTCGTGGGCGCCGGTTTCGGATATTCCAACGGCTGGCTCGGATCCTGGGCGGCCGCGCTCGGGCTCGCCGCCGGTATTTCGGTGACCATCATCTTCGCGACGCGCATGGCGGTCGAGACGCGGGCCGGCGCCGACGCGGTCAAGCAGAGCAATTTCGCGGGATTCGAAATCGAGGACACGCTCTATATCGTTGGTCCCGTTACCTGGTTGGGGTTGCTCGAACCGTTTCTGATCGCCGCCGGCATCGGCACGCCGCTGTTCCTGGTTTGGGTCATTGTCGCCTCGCGGCGGGATATCGCCGCCGCGCGGCTTCGCGACGGCTCGTGACCGCGCACTCGCCCCTGGCCCCGCCCCTGGGCCGGCAATGACGTCGCTGGTAACCGGCGCGACCGGGTTCGTGGGCTCGGCCGTGACCCGAAAACTGGTCGAGGCCGGTGACGACGTCCGCGTTATCGTCCGGCCCGGTAGCGACCGTTCCAACATCGACGGCCTCAGGGTCGAAGTCGTCGAGGGCGATTTGCGCGACCGCGCCTCGCTGGAACGCGCGGCCAAGGGGTGTGCTTCGGTTTACCATGTGGCCGCCGACTACCGATTATGGCTGCGCCGGCCGGCGGAGATGTATGCGAGCAACGTCGAGGGCACGGCCAACGTCATGCGCGCCGCCGGCGCGGCCGGCGCGCGGCGGATCGTTTATACCAGCAGCGTCGCCGTGCTCGGCCTGAACGCCGACGGCAGCCCCGCCGACGAGGAGACGCCGGTGGCGCTTGGGGATATGATCGGCCATTACAAGCGCTCGAAGTTCATGGCCGACGAAGAGGTCCGCCGCATGGTCGCCGAGGACGGCCTGCCCGCAATCATCGTCAACCCGTCGACCCCAATCGGCCCGCGCGATATCAAGCCGACGCCGACCGGACGCTTGATCGTCGAGGCCGCTTCGGGCCGCATGCCCGCCTATGTCGATACCGGGCTCAACGTTGCGCACGTCGACGACGTGGCGGCCGGGCATCTGCTGGCGCACGAGCGCGGAGTCTCCGGCGCGCGGTACATCCTGGGCGGAGAAAATCTTACGCTTCGTCAGATCCTGACCGAGATCGCCGAAATCGTCGGCCATGGCGCGCCCAAGGTGCGGCTGCCGCACAATCTATTGCTGCCGGTGGCGCTGCTCGCCGAAGCCTGGGCCTGGATCGGCGGCGGGCGCGAGCCGATGACCACGGTGAGCGGCGTGCGCCTGGCCAAGAAGAAGATGTTTTTCACCTGCGAAAAGGCCCGGCGCGAGATCGGCTATGATCCGCGCCCGGCCGGCGAGGCCTTGCGCGACGCCATCGCCTGGTTCCGCGAGCATGGCTATTGCCGTTGAGGAGCGCCTTGCCGCCGCACCAAGTTCCACGCGGTCCAGCTTCCGTAGACCGCGGCGCCCAGGCAAATGGCGACGAAAAAGATCGGCAGGACACCGAGCCAGATCGCCGGCCCGATAAGATAAATTCCGTCGTGGAGTTCAAACCCAGCGAAGGTCCGGAAAGCTGGAAGAGACCGGCGCAGGCGGCTTTCGGCACGCACCCGGATAATCGTATTGGAAACGCCGCCGACCACGGCGGGCGCCACCAGGGCCAATAACCAGACCCCGGACATCTGATCTCGCAGGCCAATGGCGATGCCGATAAATATCAGCACATAACCGAGCGTATCCGCGATCTGGTCGTATCGTTCGCCAAAGCGGCTGGACCGCTCCTGCGCCCGCGCGAGCGCGCCGTCCATGTTGTCCAGTACGCGAGAGACCATGAACATGCCGGCCGCGGCATTCATCCAAGCCTGATGGCCGGTGGCGAAACCCGCGCAGGCCCCGATCGACAGAATCAGCGCGAAGGTGGTCAGGTGGTTTGGCGTGACCGGAATCTCCACCAGCGGGCGCACCAGGAACGAAGCCAGCCGCCCGCCCCAAGGAGTTACTCTCGGCTGCCGTGGCGGCGCAGTCGAGTTCGATGACGGTTGATCCCGCACGTGTCCTTACCAATGCCCGGCATATTTCCCGATGCCGTGGCCAGTAGACGGCGGTTCGTTCGGGCGAGCCGTCGCGGCCATAATCCGGGCGGCGAATATGGGGTCAACTTATCTCTAATGTGGCGGTAACACGCAATATTGACGCGTCGCGGGGTTGACGCTCATCGGCGTTCGGTTTACTTGCAGCCTGTAGGTAGTATCCGGATGCGGCGCCCCCGGGGCCGGCTTTGGCCCGGCGTGGCGCCTCTCCGAGGGAGAGACGAAATGCGGGTTATCCTTGCGCAGCCGCGTGGTTTCTGCGCCGGCGTCGAGCGCGCCATCGAAATCGTCGAGCGGGCTCTTAAGCAGTTCGGACCGCCGGTATATGTGCGCCACGAAATCGTACACAACAAGAGGGTGGTTGAGGATCTCAAGGCCAAGGGCGCGGTCTTCGTCGAGGAACTGGATGAGATTCCGGACGGCGCCATAACCATCTTCAGCGCCCACGGCGTCGCGCAGACAGTCGAGGATAGCGCGAGAATCCGCAATTTGCCGGTGATAGACGCCACCTGTCCCCTGGTCGGAAAAGTGCACAAGGAAGGTCAGCGCTACGCCGCAAAGGGCGACGAGGTCATCCTCATCGGCCATGAGGGGCATCCCGAGGTCGAGGGTACGATGGGCCGTATCCCCGGCACGGTGTACTTGGTTTCGAACCTCGCGGACGTCGCCGACCTGAAAGTGCGCGATCCGGCGCGACTGGCATACGTGACCCAGACCACGCTCAGTGTCGACGACACCCGCGAGGTCATCGAAGCGCTGAAGCAGCAGTTTCCGGACATCGTCGGGCCCGACGTCAAGGATATCTGCTATGCCACCCAGAACCGGCAGCAAGCGGTCCGCGATTTGGCTAACGAAGTCGATCTGATACTGGTGGTTGGCGCGCAAAACAGCTCCAATTCCAACCGACTCTGCGAGATCGGCAAGGATATGGGGGTCGCCGCCCATTTGATCGAGGGCGCCCAGGCCCTCGACCCGGCTTGGCTCGATGGGGTTTCCGCCGTCGGCATCAGCGCCGGCGCCTCGACTCCCGAGGAATTGGTCCAGGAATTGATCTCCCGTTTGCGCGACTTGCGTGACATCGATGTCGAACTGTTGGCCGGGATCGAGGAGCATATGCAATTCAAGCTGCCGGGGGAGTTGAGACAGCCGGCGGCGGTCTGAGAGATTCGATCGGTCAATTGGCGGCGGAACCCAGGAAGCGCCGTAACGTGAAGGGGGAGCCGTGGGTGTTCCACTGATTCAGCAGGTACGTGTCGGCGCCTATGTCGTCAAGCAGCGCGTCGCGGGCAACAAGCGGTATCCGCTGGTGCTTATGCTCGAGCCGCTTTTCCGTTGCAACCTGGCCTGCGCGGGTTGCGGCAAGATCGACTACCCCGACCCCATCCTGAACCGGCGGCTTTCGGTCGAGGACTGCTTGGACGCGGTCGACGAATGCGGCGCGCCGGTGGTTTCGATCCCGGGCGGCGAGCCGCTTTTGCACCGCGATATCCGCGAAATCGTAGAGGGCATCATCGCCCGCAAGAAATTCGTTTATCTGTGCACCAACGCGCTGCTCCTGGAAAAGAAGCTCGATCAGTTCACGCCGACGCCGTATCTCACCTTCTCCGTGCATCTCGATGGTCTCGAGGAACATCACGACCGCGCGGTATGCCAGCCGGGCGTTTTCAAGCGAGCCGTCGCCGCGATCAAGGCGGCGAGCGCGCGGGGCTTCCGGGTCAACGTCAACTGTACCCTATTCGATCAGATGGACGCGCGCGAGGCCGCCGAGTTCTTCGATTTCGTCAGCAGCGAGCTCGACGTAGAAGGGATCACCATTTCCCCCGGCTATGCCTACGAGCGCGCCCCCGACCAGCAGCATTTCCTGAACAGGCGTCGGACCAAACAGCTCTTCCGCGATATCTTTACGCTTGGCAGGGACCGGAAGTGGCGCTTTTCGCAGTCGTCCCTGTTCCTCGATTTTCTCGCCGGCAACCAGAGCTACCAGTGCACCCCATGGGGCAACCCGACGCGTAACATATTCGGATGGCAACGGCCCTGCTACCTGTTGGCCGAGGGTTACGCGTCCAGTTTCCGGGACCTGATGGAATCGACCGAATGGGACGAATATGGCGTCGGCAATTACGAAAAATGCGCCGACTGCATGGTCCATTGCGGTTACGAGGCAACGGCCGTCGACGATACCATTTCGCGCCCGCTGAAGGCGCTGAAGGTGGCCTTGTGGGGGGTATCCACCGATGGCGACATGGCGCCCGATATTTCGCTCGACGGCCAACGGGCCGCCGAATACATGTTTTCAAGTCAAGTCGACGAGTTCGTCGAACAGAACCGGCGGGTGGACGACGACCGGGCCCAGCGCGGCGACGCGGCGTAGGGCGCGGTACGCGGCCCTCGTATCCTCCGCCAGCCGCGCCATCCCGGCTAGTTCCCAAGGTCTCAGTGCGAGCCGCGCGATGACGGCGAAGGGTCGCGTGCGTCCGTCCGGCGCCAGCCCCGCGAGGGCGGCGGCGGGAATCGGTCGGTTGGCCGGGTCGGCAACCGCGCGGACGGCCAGGAACGGCAGGCCCGCCGCCCGCGCGGCCACCGCCACGGCGTGACTTTCCATGTCGATTGCGGCCGCCCCGGTCGACTGCCGCAAATCCGACTTCGCGGCCCGGGTGGTAATGGCGGTGTCGCGGCCGGCAATGGCGCCCAGCGTTACCGAAACGGATGCCGCCGAGGCCTCGGTCAGCGCCGCCCGCCAGCCGTCGTGGGTCTCAAAGCGCGCACCGTCGGGTGCTATGACCGCGTCGGCGACAACAAGGTCTCCCGGAACCAGCGCCGGGTCGAGCCCGCCGGCGAAACCGAAGCTCAGGAGCCCGGAAAGTCCCTCTGCGATCAAGCGTCCCACGCCGTCGGCGGCGCGTCGCGCATCCCCGCCACTACAGAAAACGGTCGGCCGGTTCGCGGCCGGAAGCGCGCGGATCGCGGGCTCCAGGCATTTAGCTTCGGAGATCAGGCCGGTAACGATGCCGATGCGGGAGGCGGCCGGCGGCGTCACGGCGCGCGCCGCGTCAGATTCCGTAAGCGACGGTGCGGTCGTTGCCGCGGCTCAAATTGCGGTAGCGCGCAAGCGCCCACAACGGGAAATACGACCGGTAGCCGTGATAGCGCAGAAAGAACACCCGCGGGAATCCGACCGCGGTGTACCATGGCTCCTCCCACTCGCAACCTTCGCGCGGCGCGTCCATCAGGAAAGCGACGCCGCGCTCGACCGCGCTTGAGCCGACTTCACCCGCCGCCATCAGGGCCAGAAGCGCCCACGCGGTTTGCGATGGCGTGCTCGCCGCGACCGTATCGCGCCGGTCCGGCCAGTAGCTGGCGCCGTCTTCGCCCCAGCCGCCATCGTCCCGCTGGCGCGATTTCAACCAATCGACCGCCTTTCGGATATGCGCGGCGCCGGAATCCTCCCCGGCTGCGTTGAGCGCGCATAGCACGGACCAGGTGCCGTAAATATAGTTGGTGCCCCAGCGGCCGTACCAGGATCCGTCGGCTTCCTGTTCGCGCCGCAGGAAGTCCAGACCGCGCGCCACGGCGGGGTGATCGGCGCCATAGCCGAGCTGCGCCAGCATGCCGACGCACCGAGCGCTGACGTCGGAGGTCGGCGGGTCGAGCAGCGCGCCATGGTCGGCGAACGGAATATGGTTCAAATAGCTGTATGTGTTGTCGGCGTCGAACGAACCCCAGCCGCCGTTCCTGGACTGCATGCCGATGACCCATTCGGCGCCGCGGGCAACCGATTTGCGGTGGCCGGGGTCGGCCGTTTGGTCCAGCGCCATGATCGCGACCGCGGCGTCGTCCACGTCCGGATAATAGTCGTTGCGGTACTGGAAGGGCCAGCCGCCGGGACGCAGGTCCGGCCGCCACTCCGCCCAGTCACCGCGGACATCACAAATCTGCCGACCCGCAAGCCAGTCGGCCGCGCCGCGCAAGCGGTCTCCGTCGCGTGCTTCGCCGGTCTCCATCACGGCCAGCGTCGCCAGCGCGGTGTCCCACACCGGTGCCAGGCAGGGCTGGCAATAACCGCTTCTGCCATTGAAGGCGAGCAGCTTCCGGATCGCCAGCTTGGCCGTCACCATGTCGGGGTGCGACTCGTCGTAGCCCATCGTGTCGAACGCCATGACCGCGTTGGCCATGGCCGGGAAAATGCCGCCCAGCCCGTCCTCGCCGTTCAGGCGTTCGGTGACGAACGAGATGGCGCGGTCGATCGCGCGGGCGCGCCGTTTCTTCGAGAACAAAGGCTCGACCACGCGCAACAGCCGGTCGAGCAGAAGGAACATGTCGCCCGTGCGCTTGCCGGTCGGGTTCCCGATGTAGTGGCGCTCTTCTTCCGGCGGCGTGACGTACAGCTCGCTTATGCCTACGCCGCGCGGGTTACGGGCGCTGGGACGTTTCGCCATCAGCACCAGGAGTGGTGCGATCACCGTACGCGACCAGTACGAAATCTTCGACAAATGGAACGGGAACCAACGCGGCAACAGCATGATCTCGACCGGCATTACCGGCACCGCGCGCCACGGCACTTGGCCAAACAACGCCAGCGTGATGCGCGTGAACACGTTGCACCGCGCGGCGCCACCACGCGCCAGTATCGCCTGGCGCGCCCGCCGCATGTGCGGCGCGTCCACGCTATCGCCGGTGAGCTTGAGCGCGAAATAGGCTTTAACCGACGCGCTGATGTTGAAATCGCCCTGGTAAAACAGCGACCAACCGCCGTGCGCGCCCTGGGTGTCGCGCAGATATTGCGCCAGCTTGGCCTCGGCGAGATCGTCGATCTCGTCGAGAAAATGCTCAAGCAAGATATACTCGGCCGGAATCGTCGCGTCGGCCTCGAGTTCGAATAGCCAGTGCCCATCCTCGGCCTGCCGGTCGGCCAACGCGGCGCGCACCTCCTCGATCAGTGAATCGAGCGGATCATCCGCCAGGGCCCGTTCGACGGGAACGCTCTGGGATTCGGTCGCGTAATCCATTCAGACGCTGATTTGAACCGTAATTTTTCGTCCTCACAAAATCGCCGGTCGGGCCGGCGGGCGGGGACGGCTGACACCTCCGTTAACGCCCCGGTAAAATCGTGGACGAAGGGAGATATGTCAAGTTTTTCTGACGCTTGCACACAATATTGACGGAAACGTTCACGATCCCGTGACACACCGCGCGGCGCTGATGCCCGACCGGATTGCGCCCTCGATCGTGGCCGGAAGCCCGGTATCCGTCCAATCTCCGGCCAAAAAAAGGTTGGAATACCGGGTTTGCGGGCCGGGCCGCCGGCCGGCGGCCTCCGGGGTTTGCGCGAATGTCGCGCGCCTTTCCTTGACCACCCGCCAGGGCGGCATGGGCGCGGACGGCCGCTCCAGCGCCCGGGCCACGTCCTTCCACAACAGGCGGGCGATGTCCTCGGCCGCGTCATCGACCAGGCCCGTGGCGGCGCTCACCGTTACCGAGACGACCGGGCCGCGCAGGAACAGCCAGTGCGCGGCGCCGCCCACGATTCCGAGGAACGGTAAATCGTCGGCCAAGGCGGGCGGCGCGTCGAGACGGAAATGCGCGTTGACGATGGGCCGGCTCTCCTCGGGCGTCTCGATCCCCGGCAGCAGCGCGGCGGCGGCGGCCGGGGGCACGGCCAGCACCACGCTGTCGGCGTCGCCGACGGCCTCGCTCCCGGCGCCGAAATCGAGCCCCGTGATCCGGCCGTCCTCGCCGTCGAGCGCGCGCAGCCGCCGGCCAAATCGAACGTCCGTGTTTCGCGCGCGGAGATAGACGAGCGCCGGATCGATCAGGCTCGCCGACAATCCCTCGCGCGCGATGCAGGGCCGCGCGGCGGCGCCGCCGCGGCCGAATATCTCGATGATCACCGGCCATAAAAGCGAAGCCGCGCCCTCCTCGGCGGCCGTGTTGAGCACCGAGACGGCGAAAGGCTCCCAGAACCGCTTGTAGAGCAGCCCGGCCGTGCCGAGACATTCGGCGACCGTGGCGCCGGCGCCACCCCGGCCGAGCCGCCGCGCCGCCAGGTAGTCGCCGGCGCTTGTGCCGGGGACCCGGCGCCCCGGCGAAAATATCCACCAAGGCAGTCGGCCGGGATTGGGGCGCACCGTCCAGCGCTCTCCGCTTGCCAAATCGACAAACGGAATTGCCGGTTTCGATGACGTGATCAGGGTGCCACGCGCGCCGATCTCGTCGAGATAGGCCATCGCGGCGGTATTGCCGGACAGCAGCAGATGATTGCCGTTGTCGATGATGCCGCCGATCGTGTCGTCGTGGAACGACCGGCAGCGGCCGCCGGCGTGGCCCGCGGCCTCGTGCACGACAACGCGGCGGCCACTCTTGGCCAGCCGGACGGCGGCCGAAAGGCCGGCGAGGCCGGCGCCGATGATGTGTACCGTCCCCATCCCGCCTATACGAGACCGTGGCGCACCGCGACCCAGATTTTTTCCGCGCGGCCCAGTTTCACCGGTTCGTCGATCCGGCGCCAGCCGCGGCGGATCAGCTTTTCCAGAACGCGTCGATAGACGTGCATCATGATGATCGCGGGGCGCATCGGCCGGCGCCCGCATTTTGCCAGCTCGACCTCGGCTTCCCGGAACCGGCGGCGGGCGAGCGCGGCGACCTCGTCGCAAACCGAGCCAAGGTTTGGATGCGCCAAAACCGCGTTGGCGTCGCGCTCGCCGATACCGTGGGCGTCGAGCAGTTCGGCCGGCAGATAGAGGCGGCCGCGCTCCGCGTCCTCGCGCAAATCGCGCAGGATATTGGTGAGCTGCAACGCCTGACCGAGGGCGAAGGCGACGTCGCGCGCTGCGGCCTCGGTGGCGCCGAAGATTTTGACCGACAGACGGCCGACGGCGCAGGCGACGCGGTCGCAATAGCGCTCCAGCTCTTCCATGGACGGGCCACGAAGCGAGTCATTCGCGTCCGTCTCCATGCCGTCTATCAGGGCCAGGAAATCCGCCTTGTCGAGTGCGTAGGAGGTGACCGGGCCCGCCAGCGCCCGCGCCGTCGGCGCCTCGGGACGCCCGTCAAAAAGCCGGTCGATCTCCTCGCGCCAAGCCTCGAGGCGCGCCATCTTGTCGTGGGTCGGCGCGGGCTCGTCGGCGATGTCGTCGATCTCGCGGCAGAACGCATAGATCGCGAACATGGCGTTGCGGCGCGCCGGCGGCAGCATCTTCATGGCGGATAGAAACGACGTGCCCGACGCCGCCACCACGCGCCGAACGTGGGCTTGGATTTCAGGGTCGGTCGCCAAAGGGGCGGCGACACCAACGGCCAGATTGTCTGGGGCCGGGTTGGATGGCGGAATCATCTCGATCGCCTGTCGTTGCGCGCGCGTGGGCGGCTCCCCTCGCTTGTAGCCGGGCCGGCGGAAAATTGCCACTTTCGTCTGGTGAGTCCGGCGCCCCGCCCTCAATCGCCCGCGCGGCGAAGGGTCTCGGCGTAGATTTTGACGGCCTGCTCGAGCGTGCGGTCGGGGTCGATGGTCTCGCGCGACTCCGCGGCCAGGGGCGTGGCCGCCAGCAGCCGGAAAATGTCGGCCGCGCCCTCGTGAAAGCGGGCGCTCACCCCGGCGTCCCGGAACGTGCTCGCGATCTCCTCCATCTCGCCGATCCAGCGCGCCGCGTCCGCCGGCAGACGCGGCACCATGGCCCGCATGCGGGCGAAGGCGTCCTTTTGGCTGAACCCGAATTCGTCGTGCAACTCGCCCGAAACCCCCAGCAGCTCGGCCGCCACCAGCACCGCCGCGTGCAGCGTAAAGGTGCCTTTGGTCAGCGCCGCGTAACACATCTTGACCGCCGAGGCGCGGCCGATCTCGGCGCCTACCGGTTTGACCGCGATGCCCTTGCCGTCGAGCGCCAGCATCGGCCCGAGGACCGGGCCGCTCACGTAGAAGCGGGGATCGGCGGCGCGTCCCGGCGGCGCGCCGACGATGCCACAATCGATGAAGTTGCTGCCGGCGCCGGTGACGATCGCGGCGATTTCGCGCGCCGTTGCCGGAGAAACGGCGTTGCAGTCGGCGTAGGCCGGCGCTGCTCCGGAGCGGCGCATGGCTTCGGCGGCCCGCTCGGCGGCTTCGACCGCCGCCGCCGGCGGCAGGATCGAGAGCACCAGATCCGCTAGGTTCATCAGGGTGTCGAGATCGGCAACCTCGCCGATTCCGGCTTCCGCCGCCAGCCGCCGCGAGCGCTGGCCGCGCCCGGCATGGCAGGTCACGATTGTGTGCCCGTGCGCCAACAGGGTCCGGCCGACGGCGTGGCCCATATCGCCGGTACCGAGCAGCGCCACGGTCTGGATCGTTTGGTCTGTGGTCATGAATCCCGCCTACTTGCCTTGGAGAGGTCCCATTCTGCCCCCGCCGCCGCCGCGCCTCAACCGCGCCGGACACCCGCGGCTTGCCAACGGTCTGCAATTCCCGTTCAATCCGCCTGGGCGGAATCGCCAGTTGCCGCCGGCAATGAGAAATCAATGGGGGAGCACGATGATCTACGAAATCCGGACCTATAATTTACGGCCGGCGACGTTGCCCGAGGTGCTCAACCGCTTCGGCGAGCGCATGGAGCACCGCATTAAATATTCCGCGCCCGCCGCCTTCTGGTATACCGAGATCGGCCCGCTCAACCAGATCGTCCACGTCTGGCCGTACGAAAACGCGGAAGAGCGCGACCGGGTCCGCGCCGCGGCGCAGAAGGACCCCAACTGGCCGCCGCCCATCGGTGAATTCCTGGTCGACATGGAATCCGAGATTTTTGTCCCGTTTCCCGGCTCGCCGGCGTTCGAGCCCGGCGATCACGGACCGATCTACGAGCTGCGCAGCTATGTCGTCAAGCCGGGCGCGATTCCCGCCCTGATCAAGGTCTGGGACAAGGCCATCGACGCGCGGGCGGCGCGCTCGCCAGCGCTGGCGGCGCTGTATTCGGACACCGGGCGGCTCAACAAGTTCGTCCATTTGTGGCCGTACAAGAGCTTCGAGGAGCGCCTCGATGTCCGGGCCAAGGCACTGGCCGACGGGGTCTGGCCGCCAGCGGACGGGCTCGACCTCCTGGTGTCGATGGAGAACAAGATCCTGCTGCCGGCGCCCTTCTCGCCGATGCAATAGGCGTCCTTCGGGTCGAGCCGCGATGAACCAGCTCTCCGGCGCCGAGGCTACGGTGCGCATGCTCGAGGCGTTCGGCGTCAGCCATATTTTCGGTCTCTGCGGCGACACCAGCCTGCCGCTCTACGATGCGCTCTATCGCTTGGGTGGCGGACTCAAGCACATACTGACGCGCGACGAACGCTCGGCCGCCTACATGGCCGACGCCTATGCGCGGGTCAGCGGCCGGGTGGGAATCTGCGAGGGGCCGAGCGGCGGTGGAGCTACCTACATCCTGCCCGGTATCGCCGAGGCCAATGAGTCGTCGAGCCCGGTGCTGGCCATCACCACCGACATCGCCACCACCTCGCGCGGCCGGTACGCGCTGACCGAGTTGGATCAGGAAGCCCTGTTCCGGCCGATCACCAAATGGAACCGGGTCATTTCGCTTGGCTCCGGGGTGCCGGGCGCGCTGCGCGCCGCTTTCACCGCCATGACCACGGGACGGCCCGGCGCGGCGCATATCGGCCTGCCGTTCGACGTGCAGAATCAGCCGGTCGAGGAAAGCGAAATCTGGGCGGATCCGGCGCTCGGGGTGTATCCGGCCCGCCGCGCGGGCCCCGAGGCGGAATCCGTGGCGGCGGCGGCCGAGATCGTGCTCTCGGCCGCCAAGCCAATCATCGTCTGCGGCGGCGGCGTGGTCGTCGCCGGGGCCGAATCCGAACTCCTGGCCTTCGCCGAGCGGCTCGATATTCCCGTCGCCACCGGTGTTAGCGGCCAGGGCAGCATCGCCGAAGGCCACCGGCTGGCGCTGGGCGTGGTCGGCAGCAATGGCGGCACCCCCGAGACGCGCAAGGTCGTCGACGACGCCGATCTGGTAATCTTCATCGGCTGCCGCGCCGGCTCGGTAACCACCGAGCGCTGGCGCCACCCGGCGCCCGGCGCCCAGAAGGTGGTGCATGTCGATGTCGATCCGGATGTCATCGGCGTCAACTATCCTACGGACGCCGCGATCGTGGGCGACGCGCGTCTGTCGCTGGCGGCGCTCAACGCCGCCATCGCCGGCGCCGGTAGCACTGCTCCGGACGACGGGCGCGCGGCCGAGGTGGCCGACGCCAAGCGGCGGAAATTTGAGGCGTTTCAGGTGTTGGCCCAATCCGACGAGACCCCAATCCGGCCCGAGAGGGTGGTCGCCGAACTGCGCGCCGCGCTCGACGATGACGCCATCGTTATCGCCGATC